>CAJBRT010000135.1 GCA_903958045.1 uncultured Bacteroidota bacterium
CCCTTTTTATCAGATTTTAGTATCTTGGCCTTCTTTGTTCACATAACTTATTAAATTATAATGCGTTTCAAGGGCTTTGTGCGTCAAATTGTAGCAGTTTTAACCATTTTGGTGGCTATAAGCGTTGTTGCACCTGAAAGTTTTGCGCAAAAGAAAAAGTCGTCTACGGCTAAAAAATCTAGCTCTAAAAAAGCCCCTGTCAAGAAAAAAGCCCCCACCAAGAAAAAAACGAGCAGTTCCAAAAAGCCAACAAGCAAAAAAAAGAAAAGCAGCAAAAAAAGAAAATCTAAAAGAGGAAGAAGGCCGGTAAGAAGCATTTACTATAACCCCATTCCAGATCCTATTATTTTAAGTGAAAAAAACTGGATCTCAACGCCTGCTTTACCTCTTGATAGCGCTACTGCAATCACTCAATCTTTACTTACAACCGATTCTATTTACACAAAAGACTGGGTGAACGCCATCACATTTGTATACGATAGTGTAGAGTTCAATGATTTACCAGAAGAAATTTATTTGCCCTTGATTAATAAGGATGAAAAATTTTCTTTAACCTGGTATGGAAAAATTAATTCGGAATACGGAAAAAGATGGGGCAGACAGCACCATGGTTTAGATGTAGATTTAAACATTGGAGATACTGTTGTGGCTGCATTTGATGGCGTTGTGAGGTATGCACAGTTTAATAAATCTGGATTTGGAAACTGCGTTGTGATCAGACATAAAAATGGACTAGAAACGATATATGGTCACTTATGTAAAATTGATGTCGCAGAAAATCAATTCGTAAAAAGTGGACAACACATAGGACTCGGCGGAACCAGTGGTCACTCGACAGGACCACACCTCCATTTTGAAATGCGTTATAAAGATTACTCTTTTGACCCTCAATTACTCATTGATTTATCTACGCAAAAGCTCATCACCGAAACGGTCATCTTTGATAAAGTGGACTTAGTAAATTATAAATACCCAACTACTTCCCCAACAATCAACGAATTAGAAAAGAAGCCAGCTAGTAAATCTAAAAAGTCGAAAAAAGGCAAAAAAACGAGTAGTAAAAAGAAGAAGCCTGTTAAAAAGTCTACCAAGAAAAAGGCCACTCCTTCCAAGAAAGCACCCGCTAAAAAGCCTGTATCTAAAAAGGCTCCCGTAAAAAAAGCACCAGCCAAAAAGGCGCCAGCTAAGAAGAAAAGGTAAAATATCCACATAGAATACGCCTAAGCCTTTAAAGGAGCTCGTTTGCCTACCTTTACGCCAAATAATCATAGATGCTTAAAGTAGGGATTTTTGGCGTAGGTCATTTAGGAAAATTTCATATCTCCAATTGGAAAGAAATTGAGGGCGTAAAAATTGTTGGATTTTTTGATCCAAACAATGACAATGCCAATGAAGTGATCAATACGCATGGCCTTAAAAGATTTTCTGATGAAGAAAAATTAATTGAAGCCTGTGATATTATTGATGTTATCACCCCCACCGACCTTCATTATGAAGTATGTATGATGGCCATTAGAAAAGGGAAGCATGTATTTGTAGAAAAACCACTAGCCCATACTTTACAAGAAGGTAAAGACCTTGTAAATATAGTGAGAGAAGCGGGCGTTAAAATGCAAGTGGGACATGTGGAACGTTTTAACCCTGCTTATTTAGCACTCAAAGAACTCAACCTCAACCCAATGTTTATTGAAGTGCACAGACTCGCACAATTCAATCCAAGAGGTACCGAGGTAAGCGTGATTTTAGATTTAATGATTCATGATATTGATATTATTTTAAGCCTCGTAAAATCGGATGTAAAATCAATATCAGCAAGTGGTGTAGCCGTTATGACCGACACACCAGATATTGCGAACGTTAGAATTGAATTTAACAATGGTTGTGTTGCCAATTTAACGAGCAGCAGAATTTCGATGAAAAAAATGCGCAAAGTAAGACTGTTTCAAAAAGACGCTTACATTGGCATTGATTTATTAGAAAAGAAAACTGAAATCATTAAATTAAAACAACCAGAAGATGTAGATGCATTTTCTTTTGATATTGATACCCCTAATGGCAAAAAAACAATTGCCATTGCCAATCCTAGCATCGAACCACTTAATGCTATAAAATTAGAACTTGAATCTTTTGTTGACGCCATTGTAAACAACAAGCCTACGGTTGTAAGTGAAATTGATGGTTATTTAGCCATGGAAGTAGCCCATAAAATTTTAGACAAAATCAACAACACCAGTATCTTACAGTAAAATTAAAGCACCCCTTTTGTAGAAGGTAAGTGATTGGAAAAAGGGTCACGCTTAACGGCCATTTTTATCGCTTTTGCAAAGGCTTTAAAAATAGCTTCTATTTTATGGTGCTCGTTATCACCAGCACAACTAATATTTAAATTACATTTTGCTGCATCCGAAAAAGATTTAAAGAAATGGAAAAACATTTCGGTAGGCATCTCTCCTATTTTTTCTCTTTTAAAACTGGCGTCCCATACGAGCCAGTTTCTACCACCAAAATCAATCAGCACTTTTGCTTCTGCATCATCCATAGGTAAAGCAAAACCATAACGCTCCATCCCGCGCTTGTCGGCCAGCGCCAAAGCAAACGCTTCGCCAAGCGCTAGTCCAGTATCCTCAATGGTGTGGTGCTCATCAATGTGTAAATCCCCTTTAGTGGTGATAGCTAAATCAATATTTCCGTGACGCGCAATTTGCTCGAGCATATGATCAAAAAAACCAAGGCCTGTATACACCTGTGCAATGCCCGACCCTGACAGGTTTAGTGCTACTTGTATTTTTGTTTCGTTGGTGTTGCGGGTATGGCTTACTTTTCGGATGCCTAATTTTAAAAAACTATAAACGTCTGCCCAATTACTTGTTTCAAGCGCAATAGTGCTGCGGAGTTCAGCATCCTGCTCCGGTGTTAGCGGGTGCAAAGGGCTTTTAAAATAGATTGCTTTACAACCTAAGTTTTTGGCCAGTTGTATATCGGTGTAGCGGTCGCCAATGACGTATGAGCTGCACAAATCGTAAGCCGGATTATTGATCAGATGCGTAAGAAGGCCCGTGCCCGGCTTACGCGTAGGTGCATTTTCGTGTGCAAAGGTTGTATCGATGATCACTTCATCAAAGGTGAACCCTTCGCCTTCAAGTGTACGAAGCATTAGATTTTGATAGGGATAAAAAGTATCTGCTGGATAGCTAGGCGTACCAAGTCCATCCTGGTTGGTCACCATTACTTTATAATAATCGAGTGACGCGGCAATATTAGAGAGTCCAACAATTGCACCTGGCACAAAGCTTGTTTTGTCTATGCTATCTACCTGAAAATCCTGCGGCGGTTCTTGTAAAATCACACCATCTCTATCAATAAATAAAATCCGCTTCATGCCGTTTGTTTAAATCTCTATTTTAATTTACTTCTTATTTGCTTGACCTGTGTGAGTGTAACAGGGCCAGCTTTATTAGACCAGTTGCTTCTGATAAAAGTTAGTACGTCAGCAATTTGTTGATCTTTTAAATCGTCGGCTGCAGGCATTGCGTTCGCATAAAATTCACCATCAATTTCGATACGGTCGTTCAATCCTTTTACAATATATTTTACCAGTTTTGAAATGTCGGATCCATTAACAGCCGTAGATGCGTCTAGTGGCGCGTTGAGTTTTGGAACGCCACCGCCATCTGCTTGATGACAAACCATACACCTTTGTAGGTATACTGTTTTTCCACGCGCGATACTAGCTGCTACCAACTTGTTATTTGTTTGTGCCGTCACTGCTGAAAAAGAAATCATCCCTACAACAACCGCTAAAATAATACGCTGCATGCTTACTTATTTTTGATACATGATTCTGTAAATCGTTCCTTTCACATCATCTGACACATACAAAGATCCATCAGGACCTTCTGCTAAACCACAAGGGCGGTGCTGTGCATCACGTGGATTTTTAACCACTGTTTTTCCAGAAAATCCATTGGCAAAAACTTCCCACTTACCGGTTGGTTTGCCATTTTCATAAGGTACAAAAACAACATAGTAGCCTTCTTGTGGAAGAGGTGATCTATTCCATGATCCATGAAACGCAATGAATGCACCATTCTTGTAACGAGCAGGAAATTGATTGCCGGTATAAAACAATAAACCATTTGGCGCCATATGCGCAGGAAACGCCATAGCCGGATTAATAAATTTATCTTCTACTGTTTTTTTACCATCGCCACCATATTCTGGCGCCATCATTTTTTTACCTTTAGAATGATCGTAGTATACATACGGCCAACCGGCATTGTCTCCTTTATTAATCGCATACATCGTTTCTGATGGAAGCTCGGCACTTAATGTGGTGTCGTATATCTCAGGGTATAAATTATTGAGCATATCTCTACCATGCTGTGTCACAAATAACTGATTGAGCTGATTGTTCCAATCAAGTCCTACCACGTTTCTAAGACCTGTTGCATAACGAACACCATTTGCATAGCTCTGATTGAACTGATCTACTTTAAACTGCCAAATACCCCCTGCCGAATCTAGTATTGGACAAGGCATCATACCCATAGAGCCTTTGGTACGGTCTTTTTCTTGACATGCATTAGAAGGTGCACCAATATTTACATAAATATTACCTGCGTTGTCTAGGGTAATAGATTTTGAATTGTGCTGACCTTTATCAATTAAACCCGTAACAATTGTTGCTGCTGCATTTTCATCCACAATATCACCGTTTTCATTTAGTGCATACTTAAACACTTCTTTATTAGAAGCAGCATATAAATAATTTCCTTTGATAGCGATACCTGTACCAATATAATTGGCAAAAGAAGTTTTAGTTTCTGCACGTCCATCCCCATCGGTATCTTTTAAAACAACAATACCTTTTCCATTATCGAGTCTTTCTAGTTTTGCATAAATAGCGCCTTGCTTGTTTACCGCAATATGTCTTGTACGACCTACATTATCTGCCACTTTTAAGGCAGCAAATCCAGTAGGTAATGTCAAGCCTGCATTGTCTGCGTCTGGCTTAATATTTTGAGCAGATGTGCTTATAGCTGAAAGCAGCACCGAAATAAATAAGCATGCAAAAACCGAAATTGGAGTAACTTTTTTCATAGTATATTAATTGTTGTATAAATAGAACCCTAATATAATTATTATTTAAACGTAAATATCATTTTGTTTACCTGTTATACCAGGCTTGCATGGCATCTACCAATAAAGTGTTTTCTTTTTCGGTACCAATGGTAATTCGGAGGCAGTTTTCACAAAGTTCCACGTTACTGCGGTCTCTTACCACTATTTGGTGTGTTAATAAAAAGTCATACACGGCCCTAGCGTCTGCTATTTTAACGAGTATAAAATTAGCGTCGGAAGGATATACTTTTTCTACGGTTGGCATTTGTCTAAACACACCCGCAAGCGCCTCCCGCATATCTACAATTATTTTGATCATATCGTTTACCTGCCCTACTTCTTCTAGTGCTTTAAGCACCAGTTCTTGGGTAGCGGTATTGATATTATAGGGAGGTTTTACTTTGTCTATAATAGAAATGATTTCTACAGAAGCAAATGCCATACCCAGTCTTAAACCAGCTAGGCCCCATGCTTTGCTAAGGGTTTGCAACACCACGAGGTTTGGATAATCTTGCAACTCTTGAATAAAAGATTTTTGTTTCGAAAAATTAATATAGGCTTCGTCAATTACGACAAGACCATTAAAATTATTGAGCACCATTTCAATAGATGCACGCTCCATTGAATTACTAGTAGGATTGTTAGGTGAGCAAATCCAAATAATTTTTGTGCTCGGGTCAATTAAATTTTCGAGATGAATAAGATCTAACTGAAAATCAGGAAGTAATGGCGCTTTTTTAATTTGAACATTGTTAATGTTCGCAGACACTTCGTACATGCCGTATGTGGGCGGACAAATAATAATATTATCCTTACCTGGCTCACAAAAACTTCTAAATAATAAATCAATACACTCATCACTACCGTTACCAATAAATATTTGCTCCGCTGGAACTGATTTAATCGTAGACAAAGCATTTTTAATAGCCACTTGATGCGGGTCTGGATAGCGGTTGTACCACTTTGTTAGTGGTGAACCAAAACTATTTTCGTTGGCGTCTAAAAACACTTTTGCTGTGCCACTAAATTCATCTCTTGCCGATGAATACGGTGCCAGGTTTTTAATATTGTCTCTAACTAATTTTTGTACATCAAACATGTGCGTGTATTTATGCTTTCTAGTTTTTATAAGATTTTCGGTGCGTAATATCATGCTTTGTCAATTTGGCTGTAAAAATACCAATTTATTCTTTAAGTGAGGTTGTTAAAAAATGTTAGGTAGCCCTAAAACTTTATATCCCTAACAAACAACTGCAGCGTTGTTTTATCTCTAAACGTATTTTCTTCAATCGAATAGGCCATGCTGAATTTGTTTCCGGC
>CAJBRT010000136.1 GCA_903958045.1 uncultured Bacteroidota bacterium
CGAAGAACTTGTGGCAACCGCTACGGCACTCGATCGTGAGTTCAGCGTTAAAAAAGATTATATTTCAATTAAAGGCGAACAAAGTGTTTTCAAAAATACTTGGACAGCCGCTGGCGGAAAAGTTACCTGGAACATGGTACACTATGACGTGCAGTTAATTGGTGGTAGCGTACTACACGAAGGTAAAATTGCCGAAATGTCTACGGGTGAAGGAAAGACCCTCGTATCAACACTTCCAGCCTATTTAAATGCATTGGCAGGTGAGGGTGTACACATTGTAACAGTGAACGATTATCTAGCAAAACGTGATAGTGAATGGAACGGTACTTTGTTTGAGTGGCTCGGACTTCGTGTAGATTGTATTGACAAGCATGATCCAAATAGTGAGTCGCGTCGTAATGCTTATTTAGCAGACATTACATATGGTACCAATAACGAATTTGGTTTCGATTATTTGCGTGACAACATGGTGCATACGCCACAGGAAATGGTGCAACGCAAACATCATTTTGCGATGGTGGATGAAGTGGATTCGGTATTAATTGATGATGCGCGTACGCCACTTATTATTTCTGGTCCAGTAGGACACAATACCAACGAGCAACAATTTTTTGAATTAAAGCCGCGTATCGAAAAATTAGTAGATGCACAAAAGCGTGCGACCAATCAATTTTTAATTGAAGCAAAAAAGAAAATTGCAGAAGGTAACGACGATCCAAAAGATGGCGGTCTAGCATTATTTAGAGCACATAGAGGCCTTCCAAAAAACAATGCCCTCATTAAATATTTAAGTGAGCCTGGTATTCGTGTTAAATTACAAAAGGCCGAAAATTATTACCTCGCCGATCAGTCTCGTGAAATGCCTATTGCCGATGAAGAACTATTTTTCTATATCGATGAAAAAAGCAATTCGGTAGAGCTTACCGATAAAGGTATTCAGCTCATCACAAAAGCTGGCGAAGACCAACAGTTTTTTGTGTTACCTGATATTAGTTTAACACTTTCTTCTATCGATAAATCAAGCGAATTAGCCGCCGAAGAAAAACTACAACAAAAAGAAGCGATTATTAATGATTACTCTGTAAAAGCAGACCGTATCCATACCGTTCAGCAATTGTTAAAAGCCTACACGCTTTTTGATAAAGACATTGAGTATGTAGTAATGGACGGTTCAGTTAAAATTGTAGATGAGCAAACAGGTCGTATACTTGATGGTCGTAGATATTCGGACGGTTTACACCAAGCTATTGAGGCCAAAGAAAATGTAAAAATTGAAGCGGCTACACAAACCTATGCAACGGTTACTTTGCAAAACTATTTTAGAATGTACCACAAACTTTGTGGTATGACGGGTACTGCCGAAACAGAAGCGGCTGAGCTTTGGGATATTTATAAACTCGATGTAGTGTCTGTTCCTACCAACGTAACAGCGATCAGAATTGATGAGCAGGATTTAGTGTTTAAAACCAAGCGTGAAAAGTTTGGTGCTGTTATTGATGAAATTGTAAAATTAAGAGAAGCGGGAAGACCGGTACTTGTGGGTACCACTAGTGTTGAGGTGAGTGAACTACTAGGTCGTATGCTTCGTCAAAAACAAATTCCGCACAACGTACTAAACGCCAAGCAGCACGCACGTGAAGCCCAAATTGTTACCGAAGCGGGTTTAGCAGGTGCTGTAACCATTGCCACCAACATGGCGGGTAGAGGTACCGATATTAAATTGGGAGAAGGCGTTAAAGAAGCAGGTGGCCTTGCCATTTTAGGTACAGAGCGTCATGAATCTCGAAGAGTAGATCGTCAGTTACGAGGTAGAGCGGGACGTCAGGGAGATCCAGGATCTTCTCAATTCTTTGTTTCGTTAGAAGATGATTTAATGCGCATGTTTGGTAGTGAGCGTATTGCCAAAGTGATGGACTTTGCGGGCTACAAAGAAGGTGAAGTTATCCAGCATAGCATGATTACAAAATCAATTGAGCGTGCACAAAAAAAGGTAGAAGAAAATAACTTTGGTATACGTAAGCGTTTGTTAGAATACGATGATGTAATGAACAAACAACGTACCGTTATTTATGCAAAACGTCATCATGCACTATTTGGTGAAAGACTAGCACTAG
>CAJBRT010000137.1 GCA_903958045.1 uncultured Bacteroidota bacterium
GTGGCTATTTATGCCAACAATGAAAAAGCCATCAATAAATTAGGATGGAAAATTAATTATACCATCGAAGATATGATGCGCACAGCTTGGGCTTGGGAAAAAGAGGTACAGCTAAAAGAGTCGATTGCAAAAAACTAGTTTATTGTACGAGCATTTTTTCGGCGTTTTCGGCCATTTGTAAAGCCTCAATAAATTCTTCAATTTCACCCCCAACAACAGCGTCTAAATTGTAGGATGTTAAACCAATGCGGTGGTCTGTAACCCTTCCCTGTGGCCAGTTGTAGGTTCTAATTTTAGCACTTCTGTCTCCAGTACTTACCAAGGTTTTACGCCTTGTAGAAATTTCTTCTTCTTGCTTGCGCACCTGCTCTTCGTATAATTTAGTACGAAGCATATTCATTGCTTTTTCGCGGTTACCAAGTTGTGATCTTTCAGTTTGACAAACTACTACAACACCGGTAGGAATATGCGTTAAAAAAACTTTTGTTTCTACTTTATTTACGTTTTGTCCACCCGCACCGCCACTTCGCGCAGTTTCCATTTTTACATCACTCTCTTTCAATTCAAAATCCACTTCTTCTGCTTCTGGCATTACGGCAACGGTTGCTGCCGATGTATGCACGCGACCTTGTGTTTCTGTGTTGGGTACACGTTGCACACGGTGTACACCACTTTCAAATTTGAGGGTACCATATACGTCTTCTCCGGTTACTTCAAGTATCACTTCTTTGTAGCCACCAACCGTACCTTCACTTTCACTTACCACCGCTGTTTTCCAGCCTTTTTTAGCACAGTAACGTAAATACATGCCTAATAAATCACCGGCAAATAAACTGGCTTCATCTCCGCCAGTTCCTGCTCTGATTTCTAAAATGGCATTTTTATCGTCCTGTGGATCTTTTGGAATCAAGAGTTTGGTTAAAGTAGCTTCTAATTGTTCTTTCTGAATTTCTAAATCTGGTAATTCCATTTTAGCCAACTCGCGCATATCTTCATCACTACTATTCTGGCTCTCTTTGGCAAATGCGTAATCCGAAAGCACCCGTACATATTTTTCGTAAGGCTGTACAATTTTTTCTAGTGAACGGTACTCTTTACTATATGCCCCAAATTGTTTTTGGTCATTGATAATTTCAGGATTGGTAAGGGCAATGCCCACCTGATCAAAACGGGCTTTTATGGCTTCTAACTTATCGAGCATAGGGTATTGTAGTTCTTATTGGAGGGCAAATTTACGTTATTCGGGTGGAGATTTTCAACCTAAATGAGCCGAAAGAATACTTATCTTCCCATATAATTTTAGACTTATGTGGTACAAACGTTCTTCGGTACTAGGTTTACTTGTTGTTTTAGCACTTTCGGTACAGGCTCAAATGCCCAGCCAAACCGCAGATATCCTAATAAAAAATGCCAAAATTTTAGATGGCACAGGAAATTCCTGGTTTTATGGCGACATCGCCATTGGCAGTGGTAAAATTATTCAAATTGGAAAATTAGCGGGTTGGAATGCTAAAAAAGTCATTGATGCGACCGGCCTTGTGGCAGCTCCCGGTTTTATTGACGTGCACACACATATTGAAGGCGACGAAGTTAAAAATCCGGAGGCCACCAATTTTATTTACGATGGGGTTACAACGGTGATTACCGGTAATTGCGGTTCATCGGATGCAAATATTGGAAGGTATCTCCGTAAAATTGATAGCTTACAAACCTCTGTAAACGTGGCAGCACTTGTTGGACAAAATGACGTTCGGAAAACTGTGATGGGAAGAGCTAGCCGAAACCCTACCGAAGCAGAAATGAGGGCCATGGAAAGTATTGTTGACAAAGCCATGCGCGATGGAGCCGTGGGGATGTCAACTGGACTTATTTATATTCCGGGCACTTATTCAACCACCGAAGAAATTGTACGCTTAGCAAAAGTGGCAGCAAAATATAATGGCGTTTACGCATCACATATGCGTGATGAAGGGGATAGCGTAGTGGCCGCCATAGAAGAAGCACTTTATATTGGAACCGCAGCAAAAATGCCCGTACAAATTTCTCATTTTAAATTAAGTGGTCAACAAAACTGGGGAAGAAGCCGTGAAACTTTACCGCTCATTATCAATGCGCGAAAAAATGGACTTGATGTAACCATCGATCAATATCCTTACACGGCAAGTAGTACTTCGTTAAGTACACTGATGCCGGACTGGATCCTCGCAGACGGACAAGACTCCATAGTAGCAAGGCTTTCAAGGCCTGCTGTACGAAAAGAAGCAACTGATTATATGCTTGCGCGACTCGCAAAAAGAAAACTAAAACATTTTAGTTATCCGGTAGTTGCCTACTATGCAAAAGACACCACCCTCAATGGAAAAAGTATTGAAGAAGTAAATATATCATTCGGAAAAAAACATAAAGCCAAACAAGAAGCAGAAACCATTATTGAAATGATGGAAAAAGGGGGCGCTTCCATGGTATTTCATGGTATGAGTGAATCAGATATTAAAGCCATTATGCGTTATCCATTTAACATGTTTGCTTCCGATGCAAGTATTCGTGTTTACAAAGAAGGCAATCCGCATCCAAGAGGCTACGGCACCAATGCAAGAGTTCTAAAAAAATATGTACGTGAAGAAAACGTCATTGGTTTAGAAGAAGCTGTGCGCCGCATGACTTCATTACCTGCACAAAAATTTGGCTTTACCGATAGAGGGTTACTTCGTCAAAATTTTGCTGCTGATATTGTTTTATTCAATGAAGCAGAAGTGGGTGACAGGGCCGAATATAAAAACCCTCATCAATATGCCACCGGGTTTAACTACGTCATTGTTAATGGCGTTATTACCGTTGATACCGGTGTGCACACGGGTGCAAGAGCAGGGGTTGCTATCCGAAAATAAATCCGAAATGTATTATTCTTCGATATGCTTTTGAAAGCTAATATGGTACTCCTGAATTTGTGAAGGATTTGTAGGCGTAAGTGTAAAGCTAATTTTGATGCTTCCGTTTTTTGCATGGATATAATAATAACCGCGTAGTTCATTTTCTGGTAAAAAATTTCCAGATCCATTAATGGGACCAGCCGCCTCAAAAATAGAACTTGCTTCTTTGATTAACGCGTCTATTTTATAATCATCAAAAAAGTTTTCAGCAAATAAATTAGAAGCTGCTGCGTTTTTCCAACTTGGCAATAGCGCCGTTAATTTTGCTTGTGCATTTTTTAATGCCGTAGATGCCGGTAAAATTCTGTGTTGTAAATCTATATTTCCCATTCTTAAAATGGTATCAATCACCATGGTGTTTAGTACTGCGGTTGGGGCGTAGGTTACGTTTGCCAGCAGTATAACACCTAATCCATATTCTGGAAGAATTCTCCAATTGCTGCCAAAACCTGGAAGCCCACCACTATGCGCAATGCTGGTTCGACCCGTACAATCTTTTAACCAGCTTAATCCATAACCATAGGCGGCCGTTGTTGCGCAGGCTCTACCAGAAGGGTATTTGTAAGTCGCATTGAGTCCAATAAATCTACTCGGCTGGTGCATTTCTCTAATGGAACTTCTGCTAATGGGTCCGGTGCTAGGGCCGTTACGGGCAGGCCAAGCGTCCAAATGAAGCGATACATATTTGCTAAAAGATTCCAAACTTGTAATCATGCCACCCATGGCGCCATAAATACCATCGTGTAATAAAGGTTCTTCTTTCCAGTTATCATTGATCCATCTATATCCGTGCGCAAGCTTTGCTTCATCAATGCTAGAAAATTCCCAACTGGCTTCCATGTTAAGTGGCTTCCAAATATTTTCTCTAATATAGGCGCCATAATTTTTACCCGTTACTTTTTCTATGATATAACCAAGCATGGTAAAACCTACATTGCTGTATTCATACGATAAACCAGTAGCAGTTGAAAAATGAATTCCTTTTTTGATGAATGCTAAAAATTCTTGTGACGTTTTTTCTAGCTGACGGTCTCCCCATGGATTGTCTTCTGGAAATCCTGCTGAGTGTGTCAGTAAATCTCTAATGGTAATGGGTGCTGCATCTGTGGTGAGCCCCTGATTTTTTAATGCAGGAATATACTTGCTGGCTTTATCGTCAAGGTTTAATTTGCCTTCATCCCTTAATTTTAAAATGGCCATGGCCGTAAAACTTTTAGACATGGAAGCAATTCTAAACATGCTTTTACTGCTAGCAGGCGTTTTTGTTTGCAAATTGGTATAGCCGCCACTCGTCTCGTACACAAGTTTTCCGTCTAGTACAATCCCAAAACTATATCCTGGAAAATGATGCGCTGCTGCATATTTTTGCACCATTGCTTCAACCACTGGAAATGCCACACGTAGTTTTTCTACCCTATTACTGTCTTTAAAGTAAGGAGGCTGATAATCTACTTGTGCTGCAATAAAAAATGGTAGCAACCCAAAAGCTGCTACCATTTTAAATTTTAATAATTTATTTTGTTGCATTAATTTCTGCTTGATAATTTACTAAGTAATCGTAAGATTTCTAAATATAACCATACAATAGTTACCATCAAACCAAATGCTGCATACCACTCCATAAATTGAGGAGCGCCTCTCTCTGCACCCTGCTCAATCATATCAAAATCTAAAATTAAATTGAGCGCTGCAATCGCTACAATAAATAAGCTAATACCAATGCTTAACATAGAGTTGTCTCTTACAAAACTTACATCTACTCCAAACAAGTCGGCATGATGGGTATCCAGCGCCCAGTTCATCATGGGCTCAGCCATGACCGGAAAACCCGGCAGAAAATAATGAACGCCGCCACGACCATTTCGAATA
>CAJBRT010000138.1 GCA_903958045.1 uncultured Bacteroidota bacterium
ATTTCATAGATTAATTCACGGTATTGCATCACATACAAAAAGCCAGTATACGCTCCTGTATCCACACCCACAATGGAGTTACAAATTAAGTGATCCGATATACGCGCAAGCTCCATAATAATTACGCGCAAATAATCAACACGCTTTGGTGTCTCAACGCCCAAAAACTTTTCGCAGGTTAAATGCCAACCCATATTATTGATAGGGCTACTACAATAATTTAAACGATCGGTAATCGGTGTAATTTGATACAGCGGTCGGCGCTCCGCCAACTTTTCAAAAGCGCGGTGTATGTAACCTACGGTTTGCTCTGTCGAAACAATACGCTCCCCATCAAGTTCCATAATGTTTTGGAATACACCATGCGTTGCAGGGTGCGTAGGACCTACGTTTAAGGTAGTGGTTTGTTTTTCGATAGAACCTTCGGGCAGTGTAATATGATGTTGTTGATGCGATAACATGTCGTTTAATTATTTTGGTTATTATCCTCTTCCAAACATTTCGTCGTCTTTGTCAATTCTGGTTTGATCTTCTAAAGGATATTCTTTTCTGAGTGGGAAATAATCCATCTCATCCACATTTAAAATTCTTTTTAGGTTGGGATGACCTACAAAATTAACGCCATAGAAATCGTAGGTTTCGCGCTCCATCCAATTGGCACTTGAAAATAAATTGCAGGCCGTAAAAACATCTGGTGCTGCAACTGGAACAAATATTTTAAAACGCAAACGCACATTTTCTGTAAGGTTGTGTAAGTGATATACCACAGAAATTTCACGTCCAGCATCATCCGGAAAATTTACGCCACAGATGTCTGTTAAAAATTGGAATTGTAAACTTGGTTCGTCATACAAAAACTGCAACACTTTTAAATTGTTAGCAGCAGTTGCCTCAAAACTTAATAGGCCATACGATTCTTCAAAATTAGAAACAAGGTCTCCAAATTTTTCTTGCAACTTGTTTTGAATGTCCTGGTTGGTAAGTGCCATACTTGATTATTGAATACCGTAAGAGTTTAATAATGTTTTGTATTGTTCAGAATGTCTACGACGAATGCTTTCCTCTCCCACTAAATCCTGAATTTTCATAAAGCCATCTAAAATAGCTTCTGGTCTTGGCGGACAGCCTGGTACATATACATCTACCGGAATTACTTGGTCGATTCCCTGTAATACACTGTACGTATCAAATATCCCACCACTTGACGCACAAGCACCAATGGCAATTACCCAACGAGGTTCGGCCATTTGAAGATATACCTGACGAAGTACGGGTCCCATTTTTTTAGCAATAGTACCCATCACCATCAGTAGGTCACATTGGCGTGGTGAAAAACCCACACGCTCTGAACCAAAACGAGAAAGGTCGTAATGCGAGCCCATAGTTGCCATAAACTCAATACCACAACAAGAAGTGGCAAATGGCAAAGGCCATATTGAATTTTTACGTGCAAGACCCACTACACTACTAAGCTGAGTGGTAAAAAAACCTTCTCCCGTAAAACCCGGAGGCGCTTCTACGGCACCCACTGCATCTGCAGTTGTAGCTAAAATGGGCGTGGTATTAAATCGTACTGGACGTGACATAGTATTTATATTAAAATTAATCTTCCCAAGTAAGTGCACCCTTTTTGATAATGTAAATAAAGCCTACTAAGAAAAAGCCTACAAACATAAGCACAGCGCTATATCCAGCCCATCCAAGTTCTCTAAAATTTACCGCATATGGATAAAAGAAAATAACTTCTACATCAAACAAAACAAATAAAATAGCCACCAAAAAATACTTGATCGCCATAGGCTGTCTTGCATCACCGTGGGTTTCAATTCCACTCGCAAAGTTTTCTAATTTATCGGAAGTATTACGTTTAGGTCCTACCCATTGTGACACACCAATCATGGTGGCCACAAAGCCAGCAGCAAAAATTAATTGTATGCCAATTGGAAGGTAGTTAGAAGCAAGATTGGTTGCAGATGCATCCATCAAAAATGTACTCCAAGTCATATACTTGTTTTAGTCGCCGCAAAAATACACCCCGGAAGGGATATAAACGAAAAACTCCCCAATTTGGGGAGTCTTTTTTAGCATTATTTTAAAGGAAATAGCCCTTTAGCCATTTTTAGCTGGCGTAGCTGCTGTTTTACCTTGTGGTTTAGAGTAATAATCGATGTTTTTTTGGATAGCAGCGCGCTGTTCTGAAGCAAATTTATTGTTCTCATCAGCAGCGTCTGGATATAACGTAATCATTTGATCTGTAATGTTTAACGCTTTTTGACAGGTCGCTAAAAATTGATCAACAACAGCCGTACGGGTACCATCAGATTTTACTTTAAAATCAGGGTTCTTTTTGAGGTTATTAAACGCACCCACATAGTACACCAATTTAAAGTAAGCATTCACAAAAATCTCTTTTCTAAACTTGTCTACACCAATTTTTGTATACACTGCATCTAACTCATCGAGTAAGGTTACAATTTGTGCAGTATCACTAGTGCTTTTTAATGCAGCACGCTTAAAGAAACCATACGGTTGTGGCTTGTCAGGAAAAGCTACCATGTATGCTCTTGCATACTCAAGTGTTTCCGCAAAAGCGCCCGCACTAAATGCTGTATTTGACAATTTATAATGATCGGCTTCTGTTAAAGATCCTTTCATTTCTAATTGACGCTTCATCCATTTTAACTGCTCACTATATACTTTTGCACGACCAAAAATATCGGCAGCAGTATTCATGTACGCAATTTTATTTTGCTTCACCGTGTCCAGTGAAATGGCTTTTTCGATGTATGCCGAAGCCTGCGCTTCGCTACCCGGAAACTTAGTTAAAACTTTTACACCAAGCTCATAGTCGGCAGGCTGAATATCAATGGCAGCAGCCTTATCAAGGAATCCTTGGATATACGTTTTTGCTTGAACAGAATCGCCTAAACGGTCGTAGTTGTATGCATATACAACGGCAATACGTGGCACTTGTGACATACCAAGTCCAGCTTCTAATTCTTTTAATTTTGCTAAAGATTCTGAATACTTACCAGCTCTAAATAAATAGTCGGCAAATAAAATTTCGTTGCGTGGATCTTTATCAGCAGTGCTTACAAACTTATCTAAATAATCTTTTGCCTTGTTTACATCTTTATCAGAGTAGTAACGGTATAGTGCATAGTAAACTGGCGGAAAACTAGCATCCGCAGCAATGGCTTTATTGAAAAATTCTTCAAATAATTCTTTGTTGTTTTGTGATTGGTAAATTTTACCAATTCTATAAAACGCACGTGCATTTTTTGGATCACGAGCAGCTGCTTCGGTAAATGCTTTTACAGCTTCACCACCATTTTCACCACCCATTCTTAAATAGTTGATTCCTATGTTTACAAAAACATCGGCAGGCGCTAATTCTTGGTCTGCTGCAAGCTTTAGTTTTTCGATGGCGTATACATGATCGCCTTGGTTAGCACCTACGCTAGCATTGGCACGACCAATCGCATTTAATACCGCGCTATTGACACGGCCCTTAAATTTCCCTTTGGTTTCTGTGGCAGTGGTAATAGCTTGCTCAAACTTTTGTTTGATGCTATTGATATCGCCACCTTGTAAAAGCTCAATGTGGGCTAAACCTACTACAAGCATTGGGTCATTAGGAATATCCTGAATACCTTTTTGGTACACAGCCTTTGCACTGTTAACGTCTTCTGGCTTTGGTGTTTCACCAACTTCAGAAACAATGAGGGCTTGACCATACCAATAGACCACTTGTGGATCTTTTGAATTGGCATCATACGCCGCTTTTAGTGACGTACGTGCACTCTTGTATTTTTCATAATCGAGATGTCTAATTCCTTCCGAAACTTGAGCCATCAAACACTGAACAGCTAAAAGTGCTGTTACCATCAAAGAAACAATCTTCTTCATTTGCCTGTTTTTATTGTTGTTTTTAATCTGCGTTTTTTATTGTTCCGGTGCGTCTGCTAAATCCCATTTTTGCGGGGACCAAACTTGCGCGCCTAAAAATCAATTGTCCTCTTTCGAGACTCATAAAATTCATAAATCCAGTTCCTAGCCCTGTTGCATTTTCTTTTAAGATATAATACACCGGACGAGAAAGTGCGTACTGCCCTCTCGAAATAGTTGCCTGCGAAGGTCTAGCATACAAACCTTTTTCTTCGCACTTGGTACATTCTACAAGGCCTAAATTTACTTTTTTTAAATATTCAAGTTGCGTTGCATTGTAATTATCCCCAATCCAACTAAGTCCTATAAACCCAATTGCACCCGATCTTTCCGCCACTTTTGCTAAAACGTCTTCGCTATTTTTTGCAGCAACTACATTGGGTCCAAATGGAGTTCCATGTAAAATTGTATCCCGCAAATACCGAACCGTACTGGTAGCAGAATTTCCATCCATCACAACCGTAGTTGGGGTTTGGCCAGTTAATATTTTACGCAACTTTTCAAAAGTAAATACACTGTCTTTTCCTGCCCTGTTATAAATAATAGCAACCGCATCATAGGCGAGTTCACCATATTGAACGGGGTAAGACAATTGATTTTCAAAGAACGTATCCTCCTGCTGATTGAGCCCTCTGGCAACAATAATCATTCGGGTGCTATCTTGTTGTAAGTCTCTAAAACAATCCGCTTCCGATTTGTAAGAGACTTCAATTTTTGTATTCGGAAAAGACGAATGGTGCACTTTTATTTGCTGCTCCATCACCGGCTTAAAACTCTCATCTACGCTGATATGAATGGTACCAGCGTTAGGAGAATCCTCCGAAGTTATTTTTGTGTTGTTGGTATTGCAAGCCATTGTTAAAATAACAACAGTTACAACTGTCCAATTTCGCCACATCTTTTTCATACACACATTTTAGTCTAGTAGTTTGGATAGATTCCTCTATACAACCTAAACCCACCATACAATAAACAAATACCACCAAATAGATACCTAAATAATGGATCTACATCTATGAGTTGAACGATGCCAAGTTTTGCTCCAAAAAACATCACGACTGCCATGCCTAAAATTAACAATGACATCGAAAAATCATAGATTCTCCGCATCAAAATATAACTTTTCTCTTGTCTAGACCTAAAATCGTTATCCATTTAATAAAAAGATTTTAATGGGATGAGCAATTTACTTAATAATTTAAAAAAGCCCACCTCTTTTTTAACCTGCTTTTCCAATTTATTGTCTGATTTATAATTAGATAGGGTAACATACAAATTCCATAAACCAGCAAATAAGCCTCATTTTGCAAGACTTTGGTATCTTTGTAGTCATAACCAACCCATTTTATGAGCAAACCTTCCCTACCCCAAGGTACCCGAGATTTTAGTGCTGCTGTTGTTCATAAACGGAGTTATATCCTTAACACCATCCAAAAAGTATTCGAACTATATGGTTTTCAACCACTTGAAACACCTGCCCTAGAAAATTTGGAGACCTTAATGGGCAAATATGGCGAAGAAGGCGACAAGCTTATTTTCAAGATTTTAAACAATGGATTGGATAATCCTGCCAAACAGGAAGCGACCACAGCGGCTTTCCAAAAAGTGTTGGACGGAAAAAGCAGCAAAGACATCACAGAAAGAGCACTTCGTTACGATTTAACCATACCCTTTGCGCGTTATGTAGCCATGAACCACGCGCAGTTAACCATGCCGTTTAAGCGTTACCAAATGCAACCGGTTTGGAGAGCTGATCGTCCACAAAAAGGAAGATACCGTGAGTTTTACCAGTGTGATGCTGATGTAGTGGGTAGCAGTAGTTTATTGAATGAATTAGAACTCACACATATTTACGCATCGGTATTTGAAAAATTAAAACTACCCGTAGAAATCAGAATCAATAGCCGAAAAATTTTAGTGGCCCTAGCAGCAGTTTGTGGCGGCGCCGATAAAATGATTGATATAACCGTTGCCATTGATAAACTTGATAAAATTGGCATTGATAAAGTAAAAGAAGAATTAAGTGGGCGCGGTCTTGACGAAACACAAATTGCCACCATCGAAAAATATTTACAAATTAGCGGCTCAAACACCGAAAAAGTACATCAGTTAACGGCGCTTATTGGCGGCATTCCAGAAGGTGTAGACGGGCTTCAAGAAATCAATACTTTACTCGAACATTTTACAGCATTCCCAACTGTAAATTTGGTTGCCGATTTTACATTAGCACGTGGCCTCAATTATTACACCGGTATTATTTTTGAAGTAAAAGCATTAGGGGTGAGTATGGGCAGTATTGGTGGTGGTGGACGCTACAACGATTTGACAGGACTCTTTGGTGTCAAGGATATCCCAGGTGTTGGTATTAGTTTTGGCGTAGACCGTATTTACGATGTACTAGAAGAATTAAATGCATTTCCGGATACCATTCAGAGCAGTACCAAAGTATTGTTTTTTAATGCAGGTGCCGCCGAAAGTGCAAGCGCTTTTTTACTATTACAAGAACTTAGAAATAGAGGTATTGCTGCAGAAATGTATCATGAACAAGCAAAATTTGACAAGCAGTTTAAATACGCCGAAAAAAAGAATATTGGTTACGTCGTAATCATTGGAGAAAACGAACTAGCAGCTGGCACCTGTGTCGTTAAAAACTTAACAACAGGTACGCAAGAAACCATCAGCAGAGAAGCCCTGCTTACACAATTATTTTAAGAAAGCAATTTGCTAGAATTAGCGCGTGAGGTAGTAAATCTTTTGATCTACAAAAGAGGCCGCTTCAACCTTGACAGCCTCAAGTACCATACCACTTACATTGATAGTAAGACCAACTACTTTTTTATTGCTGTCTCTTTTGTAAATAAGTGCTGCCTGAAAATCAGGAATCAAATACTGATCCTCCCCTGTTTTTTGTAGCACAGATGAACCCATGGCAGAACCAATAACCAAAGCGCCATTGTCTGCTGTGATGACAACCTCCTGAACAGGACTTCCTTCGGCAAATTTAAATTTACCAGTAAGTTGCGTTAATGTAGTGTCTTGAGCTTGAATAGAGATAAAAACGCCAAG
Organism: uncultured Bacteroidota bacterium; assembly: GCA_903958045.1. GTDB lineage: Bacteria > Bacteroidota > Bacteroidia > Chitinophagales > Chitinophagaceae > Sediminibacterium. The sequence goes on from CAJBRT010000138.1 coordinate 7,015, forward strand.
TAATAAAGTGCTTAATAAAAGGATCTTTTTCATAGTTGTAAATTATAAGTTGTAGTCAAATATAACCATCAAGACCATAAATTGTTGTTACGGATCCTGTTAATTTTATGATTTTAACCTAAAAAATGGGTAAAATCAGGCCTAATAAGGCGTTGAGTCCCCTTGAATACGGGCTTTTTAGGGCGTAAAGGGTATCTTTGCAGTTATGAACAGGGATCTACCAAATATTAGGCATTTGAGCCTAGGCGAGTTAACGGAGTATTTTGAAGGGCTAGGCGAGAAAAAATTTAGAATTCAACAGGTACACGAGTGGCTTTGGCAAAAGCATGCGCATTCTTTTGATGACATGACCAACCTCAGCAAAGAGCTTCGTGCCAAATTAAACGAAACATTTATTTTACCCGCATTAACCATCGATAAAACCCAGGTGAGTGAAGATGGTACGGTGAAATCAAGATTTAAAACATTTGACAAGCATTTTATTGAAGGCGTTTTAATTCCTACCGAAGAAAGAAAAACAGCCTGCGTGTCTTCACAAATTGGTTGCAGTTTAAGTTGCAAATTTTGCGCTACCGGCACCATGGACCGCAAAAGAAATTTAACCTACGACGAAATTTATGATCAAGTCGTACTACTCAATAAAGAAAGCGAAAGAATTTTTGAAAAGAAATTAAGCAATATTGTTTTTATGGGTATGGGTGAACCATTACTGAATTACGATAACGTGCTAAAAGCAGTTGAACGCATTTCTGCAGAAGACGGCCTCTTTATGAGCCCGCGCAGAATCACCGTTTCAACAGCGGGTGTTTCAAAACAAATTAGAAAACTAGGTGACGATAAAGTGCGTTTTAAATTGGCCTTATCATTACACGCTGCCAACGATAAAAAGAGAAATGAAATCATGCCCATCAATGAAACCAATAATATCAAGGTTTTGGTGGATGCCATGAATTATTTTTATAAGCAAACTGGAAACGAAATTACCTTCGAATACATTTTATTTAAGAATTTTAATGATTCACAAAAAGATGCAGAAGAACTGGTAAAATTATTCCGTCAAGTGCCCGCAGACCTTGTAAACATTATCGAATACAATCCTATCGATACGTTTAACATGACCAAGCCTGACGAACAGGGAATAGAAGATTTCATGAACTACCTAGATGCCAATCGTGTCAATGCCCGCCTCAGAAGAAGCAGGGGTAAAGACATTGATGCAGCTTGTGGTCAGTTAGCCAATAAGGGTAAATAATTACCAAACATCCTGTTGAAAAACAGCAAACCAATTGTATGCAAAAAAGAACCGACAACTTCAGCAAATTTGCGAACCAGAAAAAAGGAAGCGCAGTAAAAGAAGCCTTCCGACAAGAGAAGAAAAAAATCAAACAAGACGCGAGAGCCGCTGGCGAAGAAATGCGCCAACGTAAAAAAGATAAAATGCGCGGGCTTGTAACCGAGCCACTCAAAAAATCAACAAAGCCAGGAGCGCGCAAAGGCGCCCCAACTGATAGAGATGAACGCGCACCAAGAGCAGGTGCTGCAAGACCAAGTGAAGCTGGCACAAGACCTACGGGATCTGCGAGGCCTATTACACCCGCTAAAACATCACGAGGTAAAGACTTTCAAGCTACACCAGTAGCAGGTATGCCCGCTCCTATTGCTTTAAAAACAGCCGAGCAAATGCCCCTCAATAAATTTATTGCGCATGCCGGTGTGTGTGGACGTAGAGAAGCAGCAGAGCTTGTGAAGGGCGGTAAAGTAGTGGTGAACGGCGATAAAATATTTGAACCCGGTTTTAAAGTTGCACAAACAGATAAAGTAATTGTAAAAGGTAAGCAGGTGTACCTGCAAAAAAATGCCGTTTACATTTTACTCAATAAACCCAAAGATTATATCACCACTGCGAGTGATCCGGAAGGACGCAAAACAGTATTAGATATTATTAAGGGTGCAACGCCAGAAAGAGTATATCCGGTGGGTCGTTTGGACCGCAACACAACGGGCGTTTTACTCCTTACCAATGATGGCGAACTAGCTCAAAAATTAACGCATCCTTCTTTTGAAATTAAAAAAATCTACGAGGTTACACTGGACAGACCCGTTGCTAAAAAAGACTTAGAAGCCGTATTAGCAGGGGTTACACTAGAAGATGGCTTTGTTGCCGCCGATGCTTGTGGATACGCAAACGCCAAAGATAAAAACGTAGTAGGTATTGAAATTCATAGTGGTCGTAACAGAATTGTACGCCGCATATTTGAACATTTAGGATACGATGTGAGAGGACTAGACCGTGTTATGTTTGCTAATTTGACCAAAAAAAATGTAGACCGCGGCAAGTACCGTTTCTTACAAGAAAAAGAAGTACGCTTACTTAAATTCATGAACAAATCATTTGTTCGTAAATCAAAAGAAGAAGCTTAATTTTTTTCAACTTAGTTATTTAAAGTAAATTTTTGCAATGCGCTTATCCGTATTATTTGAAAACGACGCATTTATTGTAATCGATAAACCTTCTGGACTATTAAGTATTCCGGATAGGTTTGGTATTGAAATTTCTGTAAAAGAAATACTACGCCAACAATTTGGAAATATTTTTACCGTGCACCGACTTGACAAAGACACCAGCGGTGTGATTGTTTTTGCAAAAACCGAAGAAGCGCACCAAGCACTGTCTGTTTTATTTGAAGGAAGGGATGTAGAAAAACATTATGTAGGTCTCGTACTGGGCAATCCGGTCAATAATGAAGGCAGCGTGGATGCTTCCATTATGGAGCATCCGGGCAAGAACGGAAAAATGATTACCCATGTAAAAGGTAAACCTGCATTAACAGATTATAAAGTAGTAGAAAGATTTAAAAAATATGCTTGGCTTTCACTGCAAATTCATACGGGTAAAACGCATCAGATTCGTGTGCATATGCAGCATATTGGCAGCCCTATTGCTTGTGATCCTTTATATGGTAACAACGAACCTATTTTGCTGTCTTCATTAAAAAAGAAATTTAAACTCTCTAAAGCCGAAGATGAAGAACGCCCTATTATGGGTAGGCTTGCGCTTCATGCACATACCTTAACCTTTAC
>CAJBRT010000139.1 GCA_903958045.1 uncultured Bacteroidota bacterium
ATACACATCCGACTTATTGTATTTTACAGCAGGATTTTTTGCTGTTAACTGCGCTGGTGTATAGGTTGGTCCCGGTGTTACTACTGGACTCCCCGCATTAAAATTCCACTGGTACGAAAAATTAGTAGCACCATCCGCAGAGGTGGTAGTATCTGTAAAAATAGCACTCGCATCATTTAAACAAACTTCTGGAAGTGTATATCCAACTTTTGGAATAGAGTGTATAAGTAGTGGGCTTGTTAATCTAAAAGTGTCACTTTTACAACCGGAGCTTGCTTCTGATATAAGCCATGGGTTTCTGTTTCCCCAACTGCTATACGTTGTAGTTTGCTGCGTTAAACTATTTGAACTGATTACACCTTTGCCGTCATCTAAGTTCCAATAACTTTTTTGTAGCGTGCCATTTGCAATAGAAGAGGATTCTGTAAAGTTTATATTTATATTAACGCAAGTATTGGTGGTAGCCGTAAATGATGCAGTAGGCTTTGGCGTTATTTCAATATTTTTTGAAATAATATCTGATTCACAACCGTTTTTAGAAATTACTTTTAATGAAACAGGGTAATTGCCAACGCCACTATATTTAATAGGTTTAATAGTTGAACTAGTGGTATCTAGTAGTTTGCCGTCACTAAAATTCCAGTTCCATCTTCCGCCATCAATAGTTGGTGTTGCAAAATAAACGGAGTCTTGAACACAACCAGTTTGTGTTGAAGTGAAATTTGCAAATACACGTTCTGAATTTAATTCAATGGTTTTTGTGGCAACACCACAAGCAGTAGACGCGGATGTAATGGTATACAAGCCGTTGTTGAGGCTCGTAAAATTGTTAATGACTATATTAGCACCAGTGCTTGAAAAATTATTAGGCCCAGTCCATGTATAAGTATTGGCATCATCCGTTACTGCATTAATAGAAGCGGTGGTGTTATAGCAAATGGGTTGATTATCAGTAAAAATCTCCGTGTTTTTAGAAGCGTCAAATAACTGAATGACATTGCTGCTAAAATCAGAAAAATAGCCGTACCGTGCTGTTGAACTTGCTCCGCCTTGAATTACGCCTACGTGAAATTTTCCTTTACTATTTTGTATTAATGCATTTTGACCACCCAATATCAAGGACGAAGGCAAATTAAGTTTAGCATACATCCATTCGTCATTGCTACCGGTTACTGGACTAAAATTACTTGCATTAATAAAGGTGTTGCTTCCATTGAGTGTAAAATCATTAATACTATTTTTTGGGGCTAATACATTTAGAAAAAAGCTACCTGTACTAGAAGCTCTCGTTACGCTGATGCTTTTTGATCCCGTGCATTTGATGGATGGTATTATTGCGCCACCTAACTCACAACCAAAACCTGTAATATGAAAAATATGAATGGGTTTGTCTGAATTTACAAAACAGGAATTATCGCTTAATGATCCTTTATAATAATCGCCTGCTTGTAAAGTTGCCACAGTTGCTCCGTTTACTTTTACAAGGGTATTGTTTTCGATGGCAAAAACGTAAAAAAAATCGGGACTATTAAAGTATCCTTTAATGATAATAAATTCTTGCCCTGCAATATTGTCTGGAATGAGTTGATCCCCTGCTGTATCCGAGCATCCCTGTCCAGTGTAAAAAAGGGAGTCGTCTTTTGTAGAAATACAAATAGGTTTATTGGAAGTAATAAGGGTCCCACCTGGCCTTTCTGTAGCTACATTGTTTGTTGCTGAGCAGGTGTAGGTTTCTCCTTTTTGTAAAGTGATGGTAAAGGGCACGCCAGCTGCATGACCCATTAAATTGGTTTTTGGTGTGATGGTAACCTGCGTATTATTTTCTGTGGCTAGTATAATAAAATCGGTGGTATACAATGGAAGAGGTCTTCCTATAAAACCCATTTGAAAGGGGAGTGTAAATTTGGTACCGAGTGCATTTTTACCTTTTAGCGCATAAATATCTCCATTTGAACCATTGGCAATATCGTAATAGCAAGATATGGGGCTATTGGATCTTATGAGTAACCCTTTATTGCTTACCGTATTGGGAGTGACATTTTCTATCTGATTGATTACAGTGGTAAGATTTACAGAGTTGGAGCTGTTGGCAGCAATATTTAAAGTGATGGGAGTAAAGCCCGGACTCGCAGGTTGAGAAATGGTAATCGAAGCGGCTGTATTTGAAGTTGAAAACCTTAAAAAAATGGGGCGGTCACCATGCGCTTCTTGCAGGTCTGGGGCTGCAAACCAAAAAGTGGTGTCCGTTTGTGCTTTTGCCTTCATGCAAAAAAACACCAGAATAATACACCAGCAGAGAAAAGGGGGTCTACTGCTCATTTTTGCTATATTCTTTATCAATTTTCAAATCTTGCCTTATATCCTCTGCAAACTACTTAAAACAGCCCTAAAATTGTTATAATTTATTTATCTTGAACATCTTAAATCCTAATTCTAATGAAAAGACGCAACTTCCTTAAAAATGGCAGCCTTGCTGCTGCTTCTGTGGCATTTATGCCTTCTAGTCAACTATTTGCAAAATCAGCATCCGGAAATGCGGTAAAAATTGGCATTATCGGTGTTGGTTTAAGGGGACAAAATCATTTGGAATTACTCCTTACTCGAAAAGATGTGGAGGTAACCGCAATTTGTGACATTAGTGATTATATGTTGCAAAGTGCAAAACAGGAAGTTACAAAGTCTGGCAAAAAAATGCCAACTATTTATACCGGCGATGTTAATGCTTGGAAACGCATGTTGGAAAAAGAAAAATTAGATGGGATAGTGATTGCCACGCCGTGGGAATGGCATAAGCCCATGATTGTGGGTTCATTGGAAGCGGGTGTTAAATATGTGGGTTCCGAAGTTTGTATTGGACTTAGTTTACAAGATCATTGGGATGTAGTAAAAACAGCAGAGCGTTATAACGCACAAGTAATGATGCTAGAAAACGTTTGTTACCGCCGTGACGTGATGGCCGTTTTAAATATGGTGCGTCAGGGACTATTTGGAGAGCTCATTCATTTGCAAGGAGGGTATCAGCACGATTTAAGAGAAGTTAAATTTAACAACGGCAATAATCCTGCAAATTCACCTGTCGAATTTGGTGCAAAAGCTTTTTCTGAAGCGTCTTGGAGAACAGAACATTCTGTGCAGCGCAATGGTGATTTGTATCCAACACATGGCGTAGGCCCTATTGCCAATTATATCAATATAAATAGAGGTAACCGTTTTGTGAACCTATGTTCCTTCTCTTCAAAAGCAAGAGGACTTCATAACCACGTGGTTAAAAAAGGGGGTGAAAATCATCCCAATGCAAAAGTGAATTTTAGACTGGGCGATGTTGTTACTACCAATATTCAATGTGCAAATGGCGAAACCATTTTATTGCAACACGATACCAATTTACCACGTCCATATTCTTTAGGATTTAGGGTTCAAGGAACAGAAGGCTTATGGATGGACGTTAATAAGAGTATTTATATTCAGGATAAATCTCCTAATGCGCATCAGTGGGAACCTGCAAAAGCATGGTTGGATAAATATGATCATCCATTATGGGCGCGTTGGAGTAAAGAAACAGAAGGCGCAGGACATGGAGGCATGGACTTTTTTGTAATTCATGCATTTGTTGAATCTATCAAAAATGGCACAGCTACACCACTTGATGTATACGATGCTGCAACTTGGAGTGCCATTACGCCACTTTCTGAACAGTCTATCGCACTTGGCAATGAAACGGTTGCGTTTCCTGATTTTACCGGTGGCGAGTGGATGTACAGAAAGCCAGTGTTTGCTTTAAACGATAGCTATTAATTGTTAGGAATGAGCGTTTCGGATAATGTATTAGCGGTATTTGGTTTTGATGCTTCATTAGTGGCTGTAAAGCCGCTTGGGGAAGGGCTCATCAATCATACGTATCTGGTTCAGTCCGAAAATGACGCTTATGTTTTGCAAAAAATAAATACGGCTGTTTTTAAAAATCCAGCAGCCATTGCGCATAATATTAAATGGGTGTCTGATTATTTAGCAGTCAATAATCCTGATTATTATTTTGTGGCACCTATCGATTCTGTGCAAGGCAATCAAATGGAATATATAGAGGATGGGTATTATAGAGTGTTTCCATACGTGAATGGGTCGCATGCAAAAACGGTGGTTCAAAATGAGGCGCAGGCGTTTGAAGCGGGCTATCAATTTGGTCATTTCACAAGTGTATTGAATGGCCTTAACGCCAATGATTTGCAAATTACCATTCCAGATTTTCATAATTTAACACTGCGTTATCAGCAGTTTTGCAAAGCACTTTCATCCGGAAATCAAGACCGAATTGTACAGTCGGAAAATCAAATAAAATTTTTAGAGGATCAAAAATGGATTGCTGATTTTTTTGAATCCATAAAAGCAAATCCAAATTTTAAATTACGGGCTACGCACCATGATACCAAAATAAGTAATTTGCTTTTTGATGAAAATGATAAAGGTATTTGTGTAATTGATTTAGACACGCTGATGCCTGGTTATTTTATTAGTGACCTTGGTGATATGTTTAGGACGTATTTATCTGCCGTTTCGGAAGAAGAAACGGATTTTTCTATCATTGCTGTAAGGCCTAGTATTTACAAAGCAATTGTAAAGGGCTATTTGAAGGGTGCTGGAAATATGTTATCACGTGATGAGGCAGATCAAATCTATTATGCTGGGCTATTTATGATTTATATGCAGGCGCTTCGTTTTTTAACGGATTTTATCAATGACGATGTGTATTATGGAGCAAAATATCCGCTTCATAATTACAATAGAGCCTCAAATCAAATTAAATTGTTAGAAGACTATTTACAAAAAAAGGAACTATTACAAATTGATATAAATGATTAATTGTTTTAAAATAAGATACGATATGAAAAAGTTAGTAGCTATTGTTGCTGTGTTATTTTTTGCGCATACAGTTGACGCTCAAAAGTATAGTAAGCCAGAGTGGTATGAAGCATTTGCAAGCATCAACGCCGAAGTGCAGCAAAACTCAAAAGCGTATGCAACACTTAAATACGCCACCGAAACAATTGGCCACCGTTTAACAGGATCTGTTAATGGCAATAAAGCGGAAACCTATGCGTACAACTTATTAAAGTCTTATGGGTTTAAAAATGTAAAATATCAACCTTTTGAAGTAGAAAGTTGGAGTAGAGGCAGTTTGACAGTTAAAATGGGGAATAGCCTTGCAAATTTGCAACCTGTAAAGTCGGTGTCGTTGGCACATTCACCAGTAGCTGCGGATGTAACACTAGAAGTGGTAGACATGGGCAATGGTTTAGAAGAAGATTATGCAAAAGATCCTTCAAAAGTTGAAGGTAAAATTGCGCTTGTTTATTTAGGCGTTTTACCTGGGTCAAAACCAGGAACCCCAAGCTTGCACCGCTCCGAAAAAACAGCCATTGCGACCAAATTTGGTGCAAAAGGTATCATTGTAATTAATACAGCAGCAGGCGGCATTTTATTAACAGGAACAGCGTCTGTGACGGGTAAATTAATTCCAATTCCTGCGGTTTGTATTAGTAAAGAAGATGGACTAGCTTATAAAGAGGCGCTCTTAAAAGAAAAGCAGTTTGCGAGCATTAGCATGACTAATTTTTCAGGTCTTATAAAAGCGCGCAACGTGGTTGTGACAATTAAAGGAAGTGATTTGCCAAAAGAAAAAATTGTAGTAGGCGGCCATTTAGATTCTTGGGATTTAGCAACCGGTGCGATTGACAATGGTATTGGATCTTTTTCGGTACTTGATATGGCGCGTACTTTTGCTGCACTTAATTTAAATCCCGCGCGTACCGTTGAGTTTGTTTTATTTATGGGCGAAGAAGAAGGCTTATTGGGTTCTAAAGCATATATCGACGCTGCAAAAAAGGATAAGTCTATTGATCAAATTAGATACATGTTCAATTACGATATGACCAACGATCCAACTGGCTATTCAAGTTCTACGGAAGTATCAGAAAATCTTTTTAAATCGATTGGTTCGATTGTGCAAAGTATCGATACAAGTTTTAAAAATACATTTAGTGCTGGCGCAGGTCTACACAGTGATCACCAACCGTTTATGCTACAAGGAATTCCAACCGGTGGAGCAGCAGGCGGAAAACTACCTAATAACGCAGGACCATGTTACCATGCCGATTGTGATGGCTTTAAACTAGTGGACGAAAAAGGTATGAAAAATACAGTTCGTTTTAATGCAATTTTAGTGTTTGCTGTTGCTGATGCGCCTTCTATTGAAGCAAAGCGTTTGAATGAAGAAGAAACAAGATTGTTTTTATTAAAAAACAATTTAAAACTACCCCTTCAAATTGCAGGAGACTGGCGCTGGAAGGATTAGCGGTTTATTTAAGTGTGTTTTTGAGTACACTTAAATTTCCGTCTATTGTTTTTTGATCATAACGCAGCCCTAAAATTTTAGCAATCATTGGGTATACATGAACGTTTTCAAATCCTTTAATTTTTATGCCGGATTTAAAAGCGGGTCCCCATGCTAAATAGCTAGCCCTCATTTCGGGAAGCCTTGGGTCGTAACCATGTTTACCCGGACTGCTAGGTCTGCCACTTAAACTAAACGTGTATGGTAGCTTGGCCACTAAAATGATATCTCCAATACGGTTAAAGCGGTCGTCTGTTTTATTGTAATGAAAATCTTTTGGGGTATTTTCTTTGAGGTAAACATCATAGCCATTTGCCAGTTACTTGAATATTCCAGGTATTGAAATCGCCTCGGCTTCTCCGGAGCTCTTTCTTTCGCGTTCGGGTA
>CAJBRT010000140.1 GCA_903958045.1 uncultured Bacteroidota bacterium
AACATCGTTTTTTTATTATAAAATTTTTTTCGTTAATATATATATCAAATGAATAAAGTTATCATATTAATTATTGCAATTTTTCTTTTTTTCGCATGTAAAAAAACAGAAAAGATATCACCTCCCACAACACCAACTGTTGAAGATGCCATTCAATTTGTTACAAATCTTGACACTGGAATCTATAATCTTTATGATACACTACCATTAAATATTACAGTAAATTCTAAGCTCCCTTCGAAAGGCCTCTTATATTCAATTAATATAATATGGCAGGATAGTTCTAAACAAGTTTATAAACTTGACACTAGTATGAATCAATCAAATTTGAGTCTGAAAGTAACAGGATTAAATAAAGCAGGTAATTATTCGGTAACTGTATCAGTAACTTCAAAGTCAACTACTACAAACACATTTTTAAAGACTTTGTCATTATATAAAAATAATTTTATTTTAAATACTACTACTATTTCATTAAATATTAATGGATTCTCGAAAGAAGATATCGCAACAGGAATTGACGGAAGTGTCTCCGGCACAATTTACGACTATGTAAACGGAAAAGAAAGGTTAGTTATATCCCCTACATTATTTTTTCGTTATCCATTATTACCATCTTTGAATTTTATTAAAAATGGTAGTAACTGGTCACTAGAGAGTGCTTATACTTCTGGCGCTATGGGAGCAGGTAGGAATTATGAATTAATGGATTCAATAAACAGAACATGGGTAATTGCTGATCATGGACTTGAATTGTCTACTGGTGCTTGGCCATACGGCTCAATTTATGTGATGTATCAAAATGGCAGTGGATTGAACTATAAAAATATTTCTTTATCAAAGAGTTTTTACCATTCAGTTTCAGCAGGTGACCTTAACAATGACGGGCTTAAAGATATTGTCGGTTTGAATATGGGAGTAATAGGAAATTGGTATGGAAATTTACATGCTTATATTCAAAATAGTGATGGTAGTTTTAGTGAAGCAAGAAATTTAATTAATGATGGATTGAATACATGGAGCATGAATAAAGGTGCAGGTGCTGTTCTAATTGCTGATGTTATGGGTGATAAAAGACCGGAAATTATTAGAGCTGATTACGGTTTAAACTTAAGTTATCAAAGCCAATCTGACAGATATAGTTTTGCAATTTATAGTTATGATAACACACTTCAAAAATATACGGTTGTTAGAGATCCCGGCCCATTAGGAATTTTTGCTAATAACGATAGAGGTGCAACTTCTATAAAGGCAGCTGATATTGATAATGATGGAGATTTAGATTTAGCACTTGCAATAGAAGGTACAAGTTTTTGTGGTATTGATGTTTGGTTAAATAACGGCAACGGTAATTTTGCTCCATCCGCAAATAGACTTGAATTTAATTTTAACCAAATGGGGTTAAGAGAATTTAATATTATTGATACAAATAATGATGGATGGTTAGATATCGTATTAAATCCTTTTGCATTTGGAAAACTATTTCGAGTGGGTGGTTCAGGAAATAATAATGACTATGGAACAGGTGGAGTTTATCTGAATAATTTATTATGGATGAATAACAAAGGCACTTTTTCGATGTACAAGAAAACAGTTATTGTACCCAATATAAAACCTTCCTACTTAAAGTCTGCAAAAATTAATGGACAATTAAAATTTATTGGCGTTCAAACCGATTTTACAAAAGGAACTTTAAATATTTATGATATCCCATTTATTTTTTAAAGTTCATTAATTCATTTTAAAGATTTAGGTCCCACAATCTACTCCCCTATCTCTCTAAACAATAATTTGTCTGCATAAAAAGTTCCAAAAGGAATTAGGGAAGCCAAAAATGCCCAAAACATTTTTAGTAAGCTCCACTTATGTAAAAATGCAACTTGTATGAGTAAAACAACATACAAAACAAAAAGAATTCCATGAGCCAAACCAACTACATAGTTAGGCTGTGGCATTGCATATTTATATTTCAGAAACATTGTAAAACCTAAAAGCAAAAAAGAACATCCTTCTATAAAAGCTACAATTCTAAGTCTCCCGAGTGCCGTTTTCAATAAATTATTTATCATTTTATTAGTTGTGTAATATTATCCGAAAAGACAAAATTAACAATTTTTGGAGATCAATAAATATTTGAAAGCAACAAAGGTCAAACCACTATCTAAATCGACTTTTTAGCCAAATACCAATCTACCATTTCTAAATTACTAATCTTTCTTTCAGCTAAATCCTCAATAGTTTTTGGTGCTGGAACAATCACTTTGTCGCCTGGCTCCCAATCTAAAGGACAAGCAACACTATGCTCAAATGCAGTTTGTAGCGCCACTAAAACACGCTTTATTTCTGCCATGTTTCTACCAACATTGAGTGGATAGTACATGATTAACCTAATTTTTCCGGCTGGATCAATAAAGAAAACAGCTCTCACTGCTGCTGTTTCACTTTCACCTGGTTGTAACATTCCATAAAGCTTTGATATTTTCATATCAATATCAGCAATGATTGGAAATTCAAATAAAACCCCAGTTTTTTCGTGAACCGCATTTACCCATGCAATATGAGAATGTATACTGTCGATACTTAAACCAAGCAGTTTGGCATTATGTTTAGCAAAGAAATCTTTTTCTTTAGCAAAGCCGCTCATTTCTGTGGTACAAACTGGCGTAAAATCGGCAGGGTGAGAAAACATAACAACCCAACTTCCTTTGTTATATTCAGAAAGGGTTAAAGGGCCGGTAGTGGTTGTGACTGTAAAATCTGGCGCTTTATCACCAATTCGAGGCATTTGTGTAATTGTATTGTTTTCCATTGTTTATAAATTTAGAAAACAAAGCTAGATTTTATTAAACGGCTTATTGGTGATAATTGTCACCTTATACTTTTTGAGCAACAAATCTTATAACAGCAGCATCTCCTTGATGAAAAGCGCCTTCATCCAATACAATTGTTGAGGTTTCTATTAACTCAATTTTCATCCCTTCAAAGTCTTTATATAATATATCAGTAGAATATAACATATCAAGATCTTTAGGTCCCCCAGAGTTATAATTTAATTGATTAGGATTAAATGCTTCTAAAATAATTTTACCTCCAGGTTTAAGCCATCCTTGAATCGTAGCATGAAACTTCGATCGTAACTGAGGTTTAAAATGAGCATAAATAAGTGCAATTACGTTAAAACTTTCTAGCTCAAAATTAGCCTCGTTGACATCTAAAATTTGATAGTCATATGAAACATTATTTTGAGTAGCCAAAGCCATTGCCTTATTTTTTCCAACTTCACTAGAATCAAATGCTACAACATTCCAATTTGACTGTGCCGCAAATAAAGCATTACGTCCCTCCCCCTCACACGGCAATAAGATATCACCTGGTTTTAAATCTGTTAACTGATTTTCAAAAAAAACATTTGGTGTTGAACCATACACATATTCTTTTCGATTATAGCGTTCATCCCAATGTAAAGACATAGAAAATTATTTATACTGAAACAATATTGGAAACCCAAATGTAACAAACGCAGTCCAAACAAAGTAAAGAGGTAAAAAAAGCGCAATACTAGACTCTACTTTTTCAACTTCAACCCTACCCGTTACAACTTTAAATAAGTTAAATGAAACGAGCAACAAATTTACTAGTATCAATATATCTCCACCCAAAACAGCCAATCTATTGGGCGTGAATCCAAAATCATTTATTCGATACAAAATAGACCCTAGCGCAATTCCATTTACAATGATTGCCAAAACAGACAATACCCATAAAATTATTTGATTAGACTTCTGTTGTGTGTTCTTTGCAACTTCAGACAAAGAAAATATAATAAGTGCCATAACGGCAATTAAAAGCACGTTAAAGAGTAATAGGTAGTCTCGATTTGCAGTTGGATACGTCCCCGTAAAAAATATAGTTACTAGATAAATGAATAAAGTAATAGTTACCAGCGGTGTGAAAATGCGCGCAATAACTGGAGATACTTTATGCACTAAGTGTCCATTATTTTCAATTAAATAAGCAGCAAATAGCGGAATAATAGACAACCCAATAGCAACAAAATAATTGAAATAAATAGTAATAATATTAACTTTTAGCACTTCAAATAAATTAATAGTGATGGCCGTAAACAAGCCACCTGCAATTAACATGAGTCCACAAAGCACTAACAAATCTCCATTAAATCTCAAAAAGTTAATTTTTTTATTAGTTGTACTAACGTCCCCACCAATAAATGTGTATCCAAATATTGCCCATAAAAATATGGGCAAATGAAAAAAGGCCTGACTAACCGAATCACTATTTGTAAGCGTAGGAAGTAAATTGATATAAAGCGCAGATACAAGTGAAATAATAAGGGGAGCAATTAATTTATTAAGAGGCTGATGCTGTTTCCAAACAAAATATACCATGAGTGCTGGAAACACTATAAAGCCAACATTTTTAGCATAAAAAATATCTTGCTCAATTTTAAAAAAGTTGGGAAGTATTGCAACAACAGCAACAAGTGCAGCAAGTATAGTTACAACTTTCCATTCATTTTTAATACCCCAACTAATTTCTGATTGTGTGTAGTTAAGTCTTTCATACCAAGCTTTTGCCAAGACTTCATTTTTTATAGAAGGATATGCCTCTGCAAATGACTGCTTAAATGAAGTGGCGTCTTTACGATATGCAGCTTCTAAAAATTCAGGATTATGTATTTGTTCAATGATACTATTTTTCATACTTATTTTTTTGATTGTATTAATTGTTCTAGAGCCTGTAAATGCATAGTAAACGCATCTTTTCCAGTAGTCGTTACAGCATACGATGTATTAGGTTTTTTACCTACAAATTGCTTGGTAACAGAAACATAGCCTAGTTTTTCGAGTCCACTAATATGGCTTGCAATATTCCCATCGGTAATTTGTAAAAGCTCTTTAAGCATGGTAAAATCAACTTGTTCATTGACCATGAGAATCGACATGATACCAAGCCGTATTCTACTCTCGAAAGCTTTATTTAAAGTATCTATAAAATTTTTCACTTCTCGTATTTAGTATAAATGATAAAGCCATAAATAACATGAAGCAATCCAAATCCGATCACCCAAAACCACATACCATACGTTGTAAATGCAGCTGCTAATAGTCCAATAATCAATTCTAAATACCCTAAATTTTTGATTGTATCTAATGAAAATTTACTAGCATGTAATAAAGCAAAACCATAGAAAATAAGCATGATAGAGGGTATATAAGTATAATCACCATGGTAAGCGAAAATTAAACATAGTATACCCCCCACTATTAAGGGTATAAAAAACTGAACTAAAAAACGCTTAGCAGTTGTATCAAAAATAGCAGCGCCCTCCTTTTTTGCTTTTGCAATGGATAAATAAAGGCCAATACTTAAGGCCAGTATTAATGTTCCTACCATAACAACAAACAAGGATGCAACACTGGTTACATTAAACCACTTGATGCCAGCAAATACAATAACAGCAAGTATACCAACTACTATTCCAGCTTTACCACTTATGGATGAAAACCTGGTAGAACGTTCCATCATTGTTTTAATATCCTGAATGGCCTGTAAATGTTCTTTTTCCTGACTCATAATAAATATTTAAAAGTACTTTGAATTACAAAGTTGATTTAAAATTCAATAGCTACCAAATAAATTGGATAAATATTGATTTACAAAGATTTAGGGGAATTACAAAAGGGCCTTAAGTAAGATTTCTATAGGATGTAAAGCTTTTTCACCCGTTCCATCCTTAATTTGATGCCTGCAACTAGTTCCAGGAGCAGCCACGGCACAGGTAGATGCATTTTTTCGAACACTAGGGAATAATACCAGCTCTCCTATTTTCATGGAAACCTCATAATGCTCCTTCTCGTAACCGAAAGAACCAGCCATACCACAACAACCAGAAGGGATGGTTTGAACCGTATAGTTTGCAGGAAGCGAAAGTGCTGTAACAGAATCCGCGAGTGAACCAACTGCTTTTTGCTGACAATGTCCATGTAAAACAATGGTTTTAGCATTTGTAGTAAACATTTCTTTTGTAATATTACCAGCAGTTATTTCTTTAGCAATAAATTCATCGATGTAAAAACTATTACGCGATAAATTTTCTGCAGCTTGTAAATTTTGATCGCTTGCTAAATCGGGATATTCATCTCTAAAAGTTAAAATAGCAGAGGGTTCAATGCCAATTAACGGACTCTCATCCGTTACTACTGCACTTAACAATTCAATATTTTTATTGGCAATAATTTTTGCTTTTCTAACAAGCCCTTTGGATAACCATGTTCGACCACTCTCTTCATGAACCGGTATCACCACATCATACCCTAATGCCAATAATAATTGTACTGCTTTGATGCCAATATGTGCATCGTTGTAATTGGTAAATTCATCGCAAAATAAATACACACGCTTTACTGGATGCTGCGGTGCCACATAGTTTTTGCGGTACCATGCCATTAGTGTTTGCTTTGATATTGCGGGCATAGAACGCTCCACCGCAAAGCCCACCGCTCGTTTAATAATGCCACCCAAGAAATTATTTTGCATCACAAAATTATAGATACCAGGCGCTATCGAACCAAGCTTTGCTGATGCCGTAAAATTCGCAATCAGTTTTGATCTAAACGGAACGCCATTGGCGTCATAATAATGCTGCAAAAACTCTGCCTTTAATTTAGCCATGTCCACATTTGAAGGACATTCACTTTTACACGCTTTGCAACTTAAACAAAGGCTCATCACGTCATAAATTTCTTTATGGTTAAACCGGTTTTGCTGTGTGGAGTGCGTTAAAAATTCACGTAATATATTGGCCCTTGCTCTTGTAGTATCTTTTTCGTCACGCGTTGCCATATAAGAAGGACACATCGTACCTCCCGATAAATGTGTTTTTCTACAATCACCGGACCCATTGCACTGCTCGGCGTGTTGTAAAATATCTTGTTTGTGAAATCTAAAAATAGTTTCAAAGGCAGGCGTAACTTGCCCGGGCTCATACCTGAGCATGCTATTCATAGAGGGCGTATCCACAATTTTATTGGGGTTAAAAATCCCTTTTGGATCCCATGTATATTTAACCTCTTTAAGTAATTTGTAATTTTTTTCACCCACCATTTGCTTAATAAATTCACCACGCAAACGGCCATCACCATGCTCACCACTTAACGAGCCTTGGTATTTTTTTACCAGTGTGGCTACTTCTTCGGCAATGGTTCTAAATAGTTGATTGCCCTCAACCGTTTTTAAATTAATAATGGGTCTTAAATGTATTTCGCCAGAGCCCGCATGTGCATAATGCACCGAGTACAAACCATGTTTCTTTAATATTTCATTAAATTCTTTAATATAGGCTGGTAAATCATTGACATCCACAGCAGTGTCTTCAATTACAGGTACTGCTTTTTCATCTCCAGGTAAATTACTTAGTAAGCCAAGTCCTGCTTTACGGAGTGTCCATATTTTTTTGGTATCGGCACCAAATAAAACAGGAAAATGATACCCTAGGCCAGCAGCGCGCATATCTGCTTCTACTGCATTGGTGAGTGCAAGAATTTCTGCTCTGGTTTCTCTCACAAATTCAATGACTAAAATAGCTCCCGGATCCCCTTCAACAAAAAAACGGTTTTTACTTTGCTCTTTGTTTTCTTTGGTACATTCTAAAATATAATGATCAATTAATTCACTCGCACTTGGGTTGTATTTGAGGCCAATTAAATTGGCGCGTAACGATTCATCGATGGTATTAAAGTGCACACATAAAAGCCCCGTTTCTTTGGCAGGCGCAGGTACCACTTGTAATTTAATTTCAGTAATAAAAGCAAGTGTTCCTTCTGAGCCTGCTATTAAATTACAAAAATTAAAAGCTGGGCCGCCCGCAGTAAAGGGGCTTGCATCCACAAGCACATCAATGGCATAGCCAGTATTACGCCTTACAATTGATTTTTTAGGAAATTCTTTTCGTATTTCTTGTTGGTTATCGTAATTGCTAAGCATAGATCTTAGCGATTTGTAAATATTTCCTTCGAGTGTGTTTAATTCACATTTAGCATGAAAATCATCATTGCTAATGGTATTAAAAACAACCTCAGAACCATCGCTTAAAAAAGCAGTGACTTCTAATAAATGTTCGCGCGTACTTTTATAAATAACAGAATTGGAACCGCAAGAATTGTTGCCCACCATGCCACCCATCATAGCCCTGTTGGCTGTTGAGGTTTCGGGGCCAAAAAATAAACCATGTGGTTTTAAAAATAAATTGAGTTCATCTCTAATTACACCAGGCTCTACCCTTACCCATCCTTCCTCTTTATTGAGTTCAATAATTTTTGTAAAATTTTTAGAAACATCTACGATGATACCGTTTCCAACCACCTGCCCTGCTAGTGATGTACCAGCCGTTCGGGGAATCAGCGAGGTATTGTTAGCAGCAGCAAATGAAATTAAGGTAGCAATATCTGCTTTGGTTTTGGGTATCGCTACCGCAAGTGGCATCTCTCTGTAACTAGAAGCGTCAGTAGCATACAGGGTACGCATGGTATTGTCAAAAAACAAATCTCCCCGCAGTGTAGCTGCTAAACTTTGTAACGCTTTATTCATTGCTGCTTAATATCGTGCAAAATTAGTCAAAAAAAGAAGCATCTATCTCGTTAATATAACAACATTGTTTTCATCAATTCATGCTAAATAAATAGGTATTCTCGCAGGCTCTTCACTTAAAAGATAATTGTTATGTGTTACGCACATTCTGACATTATTTTATCCACAAATCCCTCTATTTTAACATATTTCGGTGTATTTACACGCAAAATCGCTGAAAATTTTGGCACTTTTATCAATAATCGTTAACATTATATCGAATTTGCTTGCCCAAATTCACTTATTAATTCATTATTAAACAGACCAAACAAAATCTTATGAAAAGTTTGCTTTTAATTTTTTGTTCTGTGCTGTGCATGATGTCATCGACATTCGCACAAACACGACAAGTTTCTGGTACCGTAACAGGGCCGGACAACAAAGCAGTTGCTTCTGCTACCGTTAAAATCAAGGGTAGTAGTACAGCAACTTCAACTAAGTCTGATGGTACATTTAGTATTAATGCACCATCGGGTAATGTAACATTAGAGATTTCTTCTCTAGGCTTTGCTACCAAAGAGGTTACAGTCTCTGGTACACAAAGTAAAGTTTCAGTTACGCTATCAGCTGCATCTTCTGATTTAGGGGATGTAGTAGTTACTGCACTTGGTATCAAGCGTGAGAAAAAAGCCCTAGGCTACGCTTCACAACAAGTAAGTGGTGACGAATTAAGAAAAGCTGCAAACTTTAACTTTATGGACGCCCTTAGTGGTAAAGCAGCTGGTCTTGACATTAAAATTAGTAGCTCTGGCGCTGGTGGTTCTACCAAAGCAGTATTAAGAGGTGCTAAATCACTTATCGGAACATCAGAAGCGTTATACGTAATTGATGGTATTCCAATGGTAAACAACAAAGGCGGACAGCCTGGTTCTTACGGTGGTACCGATGGTGGTGATGGTTTATCTTCTATCAACCCTGCCGACATTGAAAGCGTAAACGTTTTAAGAGGCGCTAACGCTTCTATCCTTTACGGTAGCCAAGGTGCAAACGGTGTAATCGTTATCACTACTAAAAAAGGTAAAGCTGGTAAAACTCAAGTAGACTTCAACCACAGTACTGTTGTGGATCAAGTTTCTGAATTACCTGATTTACAGTTTTCTTATGGTGCTGTAAATGGTTCAGACTACAACTGGTCTAAAACTAAATCTAACTACTACCAAAACAATTACGTGAATGAATTTTTTCAAAGAGGCGTAAACGTTACAAACTCAATTTCTGTGAGTGGTGGTAATGATAAAACAACTGCATTCTTCTCATATGCAAACATGAGTGTTAGAGGTATCATGCCAACAAACACTTATAATAAGCACAACATCACATTAAACCAATCTACTAAATTGTTTGATAACAAAGTAACGGTTAGTTCTAACGTGATTTTTGCTTACGAAGAAACCAAAAACCGTCCAGGTGCTGGTTACTACAACAACCCATTAACTGGTTTATATTTATTTGCGCGTGAAAGAGATTTCAATGCATACAAAACAAATTATCAAACATTTGATGCAGCAAGAAATATCAACAAAATGAGTTGGTACTCTACCGAAGAAAAACAAAATAACCCTTATTGGGAATTAAATCAAAACTCTAAACTTCAAACTTCACACCGTGTTATTGCAAACGTGAAACTTTCTTACGACATTGCTAAAAACATCAAGTTTGAAACAAGAGGAAACATTGATTACAACAACATGTTACGTGATAACCGTTGGGCAGCAGGCGGAAACTCTGTAAGTGTGAGCCCTAATGGTACTTGGTCTTATACCAAATACAACGATCAGGCTTTATACGCCGACGGTATCTTTACGTACAACAATACTTTTGGAGACTACTCTCTAACTGCATTAGCAGGTGCGAGCTACCAAAAAAATACATTTAACAATGGTATGAACGTTGGTAACGGTACAATCGCTTTGATGTACCCTAACTTCTTTACGTTTGCAAACATCCCTTACAATATTGTATTTAACCAAACAATTAACAGAACCATCAAACAAGGTGCTTTTGCGAATTTACAATTTGGTTACAAAGACATGTTATTTGTGGATGTTTCTGCTCGTAATGACTGGGCTTCTACCCTTGCACTTACTGGTAACCAATCTTACCTATATCCTGCATTTGGTTTGTCTGGTATCGTTAGTCAAATGGTTGATTTACCAGAAGCTATCTCTTTCATGAAAGTAAGAGGTTCTTATTCTCAAACAGGTAATGAAGTTCCATTTAACGTAGTTAACCCATGGAACAGAATCAATGCTGCTGGTGGCCCTACAGGTATCGGTGGTATTGGTAGAAATACACAGGTTCCTTTCACCAATTTAAAGCCTGAAATTATTGAGGGTACTGAATTTGGTTTAGAAATGAAAATGTTTAAAAACAAAATTGGTCTAGACTTCACTATTTACAAAGATGTTAGTACCAATCAGTTCTTATCTCTTGCTGCTCCATCAGGTTCAGGATTTACATCTTATTTTGTAAATGCTGGTAGAATTGAAAACCAAGGTTTTGAATTTACAGTAGATGCACAAGTTGTAAGCACAAGTAATTTCTCTTGGAAATCATCTGTAAACGTTTCTCGTAACACCAACAAAATTGTTGAGTTAATCGCTTCTAATCCTAACTACCAAGTAGGTGGTAACGACGAAGGTTTCGCTTCGGTTATTAGAGCTGGTGGTTCTTTCAACGATTTATGGATCCACAAATTTGCTAGAGACGCTTCAGGCCGTATTATTTTAAATCCAACTACTGGTGCTCCAACAAGAGCAGCATTACAAGAAAAAGTAGGTAACGTTAATCCTGATTTCTTATTAGGTTGGAACAACAACTTCACATACAACAACTGGTTTGCTTCTGTATTAGTACAAGGTAAATTTGGTGGTGTTGCTTTCTCTAAAACAGAAGCTTTCTTAGATTCGTATGGTGCGAGTCAAAGAACTGCTGATTTCAGAGACAAAGGTGGTATGCCAATTAACGCTGTTCAAAACGGTAACCCAGTATCTACTATTGATCCTGCTGTATTTTTCTCTGCAGTGGGTGACAGAAATGGTATCATGGAACCATACTTATTCTCTAGAACAAACGTGAGAGTAGGTCAATTAGTTTTAGGTTACAACTTGAAATCTAATAAGGCAAATTCATTAATCAAAGAAGCTAACTTCTCATTAGTGGGTCGTAACTTATTCTTCTTATTTAAAGAAGCTCCATTTGATCCAGAACAAGCTATGAGTACTGGTAACGGTATGCAGTCTAACGACGTATTTGGCTTACCTGCTACAAGATCTTATGGTGTTAACGTTAAGTTTACTTTCTAAAAATTTTTTAAATACAATTTAGTATGAAACAATTATTTATTGCATCAATCATCCTAATTGCTTTTGGATCTTGTACTAAAGATTTCCAAAAAACCAATCAGGATCCCAATCAAATTTCTGATGAGATGCTTAAGCAAGACTTCAACCTGGTAGGTTCGCCTTTTGCAGGTATGTTGTACGAGCTGCATGGTAATCAGGGTAGTCAAATTGAAGAAGATCTTTGTTACGATTCATGGATGGGTTATATGAACACGCCTACTCCATTTACAAGTAATGTAAACAACACTACATATTATGTACGTTGGAACAACTACTGGAATCGTCAGTACAATAACGTAATGTCTCCTTCAAGACAAGTTATCCGTTTAGCACAAGAAAATGGTTTACCATTATTTGCTACATGGGCAAAACTGATCAGAATCTTATCAATGTCAAGAACATCTGCTATTTATGGTCCAGTAATTTATTCTAATTACGGTTCAACTGCAGCTACTGTGTTATACGATAAAGAATCTGATTTATACAACACGTTTTTTGCGCAATTGGATACAATTCAAACAGAGTTTAACGCAAACAAAGCGTATGCTGGTTTTGCAAAATTTGACCCTAGCTTTAAAGGAAGCATTCCTGCTTGGCAAAAAGTGGTTAACTCACTTCGTTTAAGACTTGCGATTCGTATTTCTAAGGTAAACCCTACCCTTGCTAAATCACAAGGTGAAAAAGCATTAGCTGATGCTGCTGGTTTAATCTCTACAAATGCTGAAAACTTTAACATCTCATTACTTGGTAACATTATGCCAGTAGGTATGATTTGCTTCCAGTGGGATGACGCTCGTATGGGTGGCCCAATCGAATCATTTATGGTGGGTTTAAAAGATGGTAGAATTTCTAAATTCTTCTCACCTGCCGATAACGCAAGTTTATATGCAGACCATCCTACCTCTCCATACAAAGGAATCAGAAATGGTGCATATATCGATGCTAAAATCCAACGTGTAACTTTCTCTAAAGTTTCTACAGATTTTAACGGTGTTCAAACAAGAAGACATATTACTGCTTCAGAAGTTGCATTCTTAAGAGCAGAAGCTGCTTTAAGAGGTTGGACAGGTGCTGGTGATGCTAAAACACACTACGAAAATGGTGTTAAATTATCATTTGCTGACTGGGGAGCTGGTGGCGTTGATACTTATTTAGCAGATGCTACAAGCAAACCAATCAACTATGTTGATCCAATTGATTCTCGTAACAACTTCACTGCTCCTTCAACTATCACAGTTGCTTGGAACGATGCTGATGACAGAGAATTAAAGCTTGAAAAAATTATTACACAAAAATACCTTGCTACATTTACCAATACTTTGGAAGCTTGGGTAGACCACAGAAGAACAGGATATCCTAAAATTCCTTCTGCTGCTAAAAATGATTCAGGTCCAGAGTGGGGCACAATCCCAACTGGTCAGTTCATTAAAAGATGGCCTTTCCTTAACGGAGAAAGAACTGGTAATGCTGCTGGTGTAGCTGATGCGGTTTCTAAAATGGGTGCTGGTGCAAAAGATGATATTGCAACACGCTTATGGTGGGATACTGGCGTAGCTTCTAACTTCTAGTATTCTAGTTAGATGATCCTAAAAAGCCCTCCGATTTTCGGAGGGCTTTTTTATTGTCGAATAATTTGAGAAAACTGAAAACGATAAATCGTTTTCGCTTAATGTTTATGATCCAGCTGCATCAAATAACGTTCCGGATAATTGGTAGTGATATACTGTATCCCTTGTGCTAACAATTGATTAAAATCTTCATCCTTATTGACGGTCCAACTACCAAGCATTAACTGTTGCTTTTTAGCATTCGCCGCTATCGAAGGATTGCCTAAAAACTGCGCATAATTAAAATTGATTCCATTAAATTTTGCAGCCATTATTTGTTCTAGCGACTTGTTGTTTTCTAAATACAATACCGTGGCACTAGGTCTTAATGTTTTAATGGTTTGAAGCACTTCAAAATCAAAACTGATATAAATAATCCTCTCCTCTATACCTAATTGTTTGGCAAGCTCAACAGTTTCTGTTGCAGTTAGCTGACTAGTAGTATTACTTAATAGCGCCGCCTTAATTTCACAAATGAGTAGTGTTTGATGATTTGTAGCGGTACCTTTTTTAAAATAATCTTGTAGCAGCGGTAAATCTTCGCCATTGCTTAATTTTTTGGCATTTAATGCAGCATAGGTTTTTAGTTCAATGGTATCACCAAAATGTGTAGGATCATGATTCACCACTAGCTTTCCATCGAGGGTGCGGCGTACGTCAAACTCACTTCCAAAGGCTTTAATTTCAATAGCTTTTTGAAGCGCTGCGATCGAATTTTCTGGAAGGTTAAATTCTTTCCAAGCACCTCTATGTGCAATGATTTTGGTGTCTTGTGCTTTCATTTGTTGTAGCATACAAAAAGAGGCAATGGTTACCAATATTTTTTTCATGTCCGTTATTTTAATTGCTGAAGCGCTTTTGCAACAGTAGAGTCTGTACTATTGAGTATTTGATAATAACCTTCGGTTCTAAACATTTGACGCGCCATTAACACCTTAATGGTTTGCAGTAAATAGGCTTTTCCAGATGCAGACACTTTATTTGCCACAATCTCATCTTTTGCAGCTGCTGCTACAAAAGCATTCCACTCCGGAGCTGCTGGCGTAAAGCCTTTGTCTAGGGCTGCTGGTGTTTTAAAGCTATTAAAATAAGTGCGGTTGTTTTTATACAATTCGTACACAAAATTAGATAAGGTATTAGACAAATAAAGTTCCATTATTAATGTGTCTTGCAAACTAGCCGTAAGGGGCACAATAATATCTGGCGTAATACCACCACCTCCGTATAAAATATGACCTGCGGGTGTCTTGTATTTCTTTCCTTTTAAATTACTTGAATCGGGCTTATCTAATAGGCCACTATGAAAGCGGTCCATAAGTTCCTGCTCGTATTTTTCTTTGCCTACCGCATAGGTTTTTTGAATATTTCTTCCAAGCGGTGTGTAATACCTAGCAATAGTTAAACGTACAGCACTTCCATCGGTTAAGCCAAACTGCTGTTGCACAAGACCCTTTCCAAATGAACGTCTGCCAATAATGGTAGCCCTATCCCAGTCTTGTAATGCACCCGCAAGCACTTCACTTGCAGAGGCAGAACTCTCGTCAATAAGTACTGTTATTTTTCCAGTTTCAAATAGTCCTGGTCGTTTACAAACAAAATCGTACCGCTTGCTATTAGCACCCTCGGTGTACACAATTAATTTATTATCACTCAAAAATTCATCCGCAATATCAACCGCTTCTTGTAAAAGTCCACCGCCGTTTCCACGTAAATCAAGCACCAACGATTTCATACCCGCTTTTTGTAATTTTTCTAAAGAAGCCATAAATGTCTCATAGGTTCTTTCAGAAAACTTATCAATTTTTATATACCCCGTGGTAGGTTGAATCATGTAAGCAGCATCAATAGGTGAAACAGGGATAACGCCTCTCGTAACAGTTAATTGAAGTTGTTTATTACTTCGCAGCACCGTCAGTTTTACCGTACTACCCTCTGCCCCTCTAATTTTTGAACGTACCCAATCGGCATTTATATTTTTTCCATAAAGCGTGATGGAGTCGTTGGCTTTTAAAAGCTGATCCCCCACTTGTAAACCTGCTTTAAAGGACGGGCCTTCTTTAAAAACATTCATAACATTTACGGTATCATTCATCATTTGAAATTCGATACCAATACCCATAAAACTACCCGCTATATCATCGTTAAATGCTTCTACATCACTAGCCGGTATATACGCCGAATGTGGGTCTAGATGTGATAGCAGCGCATCTGCAACCAGCTTATTGATACTATCCGAAGCCACCGGATCTACATATTTATTGTTAATGAGTGAAACGAGTTCCTGTACCGAACTGCGTCCAGAAAACCCTAAAAATTTACCGCCAACGGTATTGTCACGTAATTGGTAGCCAATAGTCATACCAACAATCATTACAACCGATAACATAATAGGTAACCAAAGACTTATTTTCTTTTTTTGATCATTCATGTTTATAAAATTCTAAGTACAAACAAATATCCTACTTAAAAGCATAAAAATGGCTTAAAACCTTAAATATTAACCATATAAAGGTTGTTTTGTCGCAGATATTTTCGTACTTCGTAGTATCATTTCTAAATTATAAAAAATGCGGGTAACCTTAATTGCAGACAGTGGTGCTACCAAATGTGAGTGGTGCTTGCTAGTGGATAGCAAGAAAAAAAAGACCATTGTTACAGATGGCCTCAGCCCCTATTTTTTAACCGCTGCTCAAATCACAGCATTACTTGAACAACACTTATTACCCAAAATCAAAAACTTTCCACCTAAAAACATATTCTTTTATGGCACGGGCCTTGCCAATCCAACCAATGCCAAAGTAATTAATACCGTTTTAAAAAGCTTATTTGGTAAAGCCAATATCGAAATCAATAACGATTTAGACGCAGCAGCAAGGGCTTTATGTGGCAAGCAAAAAGGGATCGCTTGTATTTTAGGAACGGGAGCAAACGCAGGCTATTACAATGGCAAAAAAATTGCTAAAAATAGTCCAGGTCTTGGTTATGTTTTAGGAGATGAAGGAAGTGGTGCTTACCTTGGAAAAAAAGTGGTTCAGTATTATTTGTACCAGACATTTGACGAAGAACTAATGGCTCGATTTAACAAGCGCTTTAACACCAGTAAAGACGAGATTTTAAATAACGTTTACAAGCAACCACTAGCCAATAGATACCTTGCTAGTTATGCCATCTTTTTAAGTGAAAACAGAGGCCATTACATGATTGAAAATATCATTGAAGATGGTTTAAACGATTTCTTTTTCACCCACCTTTATAAATTTAAAGAGAGCTGGAAACTACCCATCAACTTTGTAGGTAGTGTTGCATTTGGTTTTAAAGATGTTTTAAAAGACTTGTGCAATACCTACGAATTAGAATTAGGAAAAGTTTTAAAAGCTCCAATGGAAGGTTTAATTACCTACCACAAATAATTATTCATGGCTGCATTTACAAGAATTACAGAGCAGGATTCCAATTACAGACAGTTACAAGACATGTCTGTACTTGAAGTACTCACAAATATCAATAAAGAAGATCAAACGGTTCCAGAGGCTGTTGCTGCCGCAATCCATGACATAGAAAAAGTAGTAAGTATTGCTATCGAAAAAATGTTAGGCGGCGGGCGATTATTTTATATTGGCGCAGGCACGAGCGGCCGTTTAGGTATTGTTGATGCTAGTGAATGTCCTCCTACCTATGGTGTTCCTTACGGATTAGTTATTGGTATTATAGCAGGCGGAAGCCATGCCATCACAAATGCAGTAGAAAATGCAGAAGATGATCCCAATCAGGGCTGGCTTGACTTACAGGCGCATAAAATTGGTGTAAATGATGTTGTAATTGGCCTAGCTGCCAGTGGCACTACCCCTTATGTAATTAGTGCACTAGAAAAATGTAACGAAAACGGCATCACTACCGCAAGCATTTCTTGTAATCCGGGTGCACCATTATCTGCTGCTGCAAAGTTCCCTATAGAAGTGGTGGTAGGTCCCGAATTTGTAACAGGAAGCACTAGAATGAAAAGTGGTACGGCGCAAAAGTTGGTACTTAATATGATTTCTACTGCTGTTATGATTGGGCTTGGACGTGTAGAAGACAACAAAATGGTGAACATGCAACTCACCAACGATAAACTCGTTGACCGAGGTGTACACATGCTCATGAGGCAAATTAATAGCGATAATTACGAAGCTGCAAAAGCTTTATTACTCCAACATGGATCTGTAAAAAAAGCAACCGACGCTTATTTAGGTTCTTAATTTATTGTATGCACCAGATTGAGCCTTTTTTTAATTGGAGACATGTATATACTGCCGAAGAAGATCCAAAATCTCCTTTTTATGGTCGCACCTACTCCGAATTTGAATTTACACAAGTGGTGTACAATTATTTTATTCATCCACAATGGGATGATTTTGGAAGCCGCACCCTCTATTTAAAAATACTCTTTACAGATTACGAAGAAAAATATAGTATCCTTGAACTTATTGGCGAGTGGAATGACGCCATCGAAAATGATATCATGGAACTCAAAAGAGAAATCATTGATCATTTATCTAAAAAAGGGATTAGTAAATTTATTTTGATTTGTGAAAACGTATTAAATTTTCATAGTAGCGATAAAGAATATTATCAGGAGTGGTACGACGATGTTTCTGACGAAAACGGATGGATTGTAGCACTCAATATGCCGCAGCAAACCCAACAAGATTTCAGACAAAAAAAATTACACTATTTTATCGAGCTCATGGAAATAGACAATTGGCGTAATTTTAAACCAGGCCATTTGTTTGAAAAAATAAATGTTGAGTTATCCAACAGGCTTACTTTGTAATATATGATACTGTGCATTATCACGTAAGCGAACGCTATACGTTTCACCTAGGCTAATTCCAGGTTCAAAACTAGCTACTTCTAATACCAAGCCATCTATTTGCAACTGCACCATATAATGGCTACCCATAAATAATACACCCGTAACAATTCCCTGCAATCCTTTACCAGTAGGCTTTTCAAGTAAAAGTTGGGAAGGTCTAATATATAATTGCTGATCTGTATTTGCATCTGTAATTAACTGCCTGATAACCGGGAACATAGAAACATGGATGCAATTACATGCACCTAGCAGTTTTGCTTCATACTCGTTTTGTGGAGCATAAAATATAGTAGCAGGTGCATCATCTCTGATAACGCCACCTTCTTTAATGAGAAGCATTCGGTTGGCCCAGGGTAATAAATCTGCTGCGTCGTGCGAAACTAAAACACAAGTAGTATCAAAATGTGTAGCAATATCTGCGATCACATCTTGCATGATTTGTTTGTGAATTTTATCAAGGTTCGAAAACGGTTCGTCTAGCAATAATAAAGAGGGCTCAGTGGTTAATAGTTGTGCAAGCACAATACGCTGCTTTTCTCCGCCAGAAATTTGATTGGTTTTACGAGCAAGCAAATGCTCGATTCTACAAATTTGATAAATATGATTGGCCCTTGCTGCAGGAATTTTTCTGGCCATGTCAAGTAGCTCTTCTACCCTATAATTGTTACGCAGTTCAAAATGTTGCGATAAAAAAGCAATTTTGGGATGACCCGGAATGAGTTGCTCACTGGGCATTAAAATACGCGTACCATTAAAATGTACCGATCCGGTGGTAGGTTCTATTAAACCCGCCATCATTTTTAAAAGAGTTGTTTTGCCTGATCCTGTTTCTCCAGCAATGGCTAATTTTTGCCCCTTGGGTATTTCAAATGAAATGGTACTGGCATAAGAACCGCCAGCATGATTTTTAGCAACGCCACAAACCTCTAATAAAAACATAGAATAAAATTAAGCCATTCATCTATTAGCTACCGGTAATTCGTATATTTGGAGATAAATATTTTTAAAATGGCTTTACCCGTAAATAATTCTAAAGCAGGCAAACCAGGTACTAAAAACCAGGCAAACAAAGCACAAGGATCAAAATTTATTGCAAAACCAGGTACCAAAGCGGTAACGGTAGGCAAAAAACCAATTAAAACTGGTGGTTCTAGAGGTAGTTAATAAACCCGACTTAATAAATTAAGTCTTCGTAGGCAGCCTGTAATTCGGAATATGCATGCTTGTCCCCTGCTATTTTGCAGGCCTCCAATCCTTTTTCATACCAGGTAATGGCTTCTGCTTGTTCTCCCATTTTTTCAAGTAGTTTGGCCAAATGATAGTATGTACCTACATAACTAGGCGTTTCGGTTACGATGGCCGTAAATAAAGCCCTAGCTTCTGCGTCTTTTCCTGCTTTAATGTATTCGAGCCCGAGTGCATGCCTCAAAAAGTTATCTGAGGGCTGGCTAGCTAAAAAATTTAACAATTTTTCTATCCGATCCATAAACCAAAGATAGACGAACTTTGTAATTAAAATGATACCTATATTTGCAAATAGTTGCATAAACAACTATGTAATAAACAGGTTTAAACAGTGCTTATGAAAATTCTAGTTTGTATCAGTAAAACTCCGGACACCACGGCAAAAATTGCCTTTACAGATGGTGCGAAAAAATTTGATGAATCAGGCGTTCAATGGATCATTAATCCATACGATGAGTGGTATGCACTTGTACGTGCCATCGAGTTAAAAGAAAAAGACCCTGCTACTATTATTCATTTAATAACCGTGGGTGGTGCAGACGCAGAACCAATTATCAGAAAAGCACTAGCACTTGGTGGTGATGAAGCCATTCGTATCAATACAGATAGTGCTGATAGCTTTTCTATTGCAGCTCAAATTGCAGCAGTAGCGGGCACCGAAAAATATGATTTAATTTTTACAGGAAAAGAAACTATCGATTATAATGGTGCTTCCATTGGTGGGATGCTTGCTGCATTAATTGATGCGCCTTATATCCCACTTGCTACATCTTTTAATATCGAAGGAACAACCGCTACGATTACTCGTGAAATTGAAGGTGGTGAAGAAGTAGTAACCGTTAACAACCCGGTGGTGGTGAGTTGTCAAAAAGGAGTTGCAGAACAACGCATTCCAAATATGAGAGGCATTATGGCCGCGCGTACTAAACCACTTAAAGTAGTAGAACCCGCTGCAGTAGAGGCTTTAACTAGTATCGAAAGTTTTGAACTTCCAGCTACAAAAGCGGGCGTAAAACTAATTAGCCCAGACAATGTAGAAGAACTTGTTCGTTTATTACATGAAGAAGCAAAAGCTATTTAACCCCAATCAATTTTAAATTATGGTACTCGTATATATAGATCATCAAGACAATCAAATTAAAAAAAGTACGCTAGAAGCGGTGTCTTATGGCGCAGCGCTTGCAAAACAATTAGGCACCGAAGTGCATGGCCTTTTATTAGGTTCTGTTAATGACGACCTTGCAACACTTGGTGCTTACGAATTAAAAAATGTATACCAAATGAATGATGCCGCACTCGCTCATTTTGATGCACAAGTATTTGTAAAAACAATTGCAGCAGCAGCAACAAAAGTTGGCGCTACCACTATTGTTTTTTCACATAACCAAACAGGTAAAGCATTGTGTGCTGGTGTATCTGCATTATTAAAAGCAGGTCTTGTAACAGGCGCTATTGCATTACCCAATACAAGCGCTGGTTTTGTTGTAAAAAAATCTGTGTTTTCTGGAAAAGCATTTGCCAATGTTTCGATACAAACAGCTGTTAAAATAATTGCGATAAGCCCTAATAGTTATAAAGTTGTGGGTGGCGCGTCTGCAGCAGCTACTACTACCCCATTAGACATTGCTGTAACGGCTGGCCATGTAAAAATTACAGCGGTTCATAAAACAAGTGGAGAAATTTCTTTAACAGAAGCCGACATTGTTGTAAGTGGCGGACGTGGATTAAAAGGCCCCGAAAACTGGGGAATATTACTAGACCTCGCAAAAGAACTAGGCGCAGCAACGGCATGTTCTAGACCTGTTGGTGACGCACATTGGCGTCCACACCACGAGCACGTGGGTCAAACAGGTGTTCAGGTTGCTCCTAATTTATACATTGCCATTGGTATTTCTGGCGCTATTCAGCACCTTGCTGGCGTGAACAGAAGTAAAACCATTGTAGTGATTAATAAAGATCCAGAAGCGCCGTTTTTTAAAGCTGCCGACTATGGTATTGTAGGTGACGCCTTTGAAGTATTGCCTAAATTAACTGATGCGATTAAAAAAATGAAAGCCTCGGCTTAGTTTTTAGCGCCCTTCTGTTGAATTCTATATTTTTTGAATTAATTTCGTGTTGTCTATGAAAAAAATAGAACTCGAAATAGTTGCCCTTTCCCATAGCATTACCCAATCGCATTCTTATGCCGTTGTATTAGGTGAAGCAGGTGGTGGCGCGCGTAGACTTCCCATTGTCATTGGAGGGTTTGAAGCGCAAGCTATTGCGGTTGCATTAGAGGATATGCACCCAAGCAGACCCCTCACCCACGATTTACTCAAAAATTTCATGACGGCCTTTCATGTAGAGCTGCAAGAAATTATTATCAACGATTTACAAGAAGGCATATTTTATGCGAAATTGGTTTGTTTTACAGACCATGATACCATCGAAATTGATTCCCGCACTTCTGATGCCCTTGCATTAGCCGTTCGTTTTGGATGTCCTATTTATACCTACGAACATATTTTAGAAAACGCCGGTATTTTAATGGATGAAGGTGGCGTTAGCAAACAAAAAATAGAAGCTGTTGGCGTAGAGCAACCCTTCGAAGAACAAGATGACATTACCAAACTAGACCTCATTGCCCTCGAACAACTTTTACAAGAGGTGCTAGAAAGTGAAGATTATATTAGGGCTATTGCCATTCGCGACGAAATCAATAAAAGGAAAACCAAATGATTTGTTTTCCTACCTGCAAAATCAATCTAGGATTACGTATTACCCAAAAGAGAGCGGATGGATTTCATGCATTGGAAACGGTATTTTTTCCCATTTCGATTAAGGATGCACTTGAAATTATCATTGAACCAGATCCAAATGCGGCGCCCATAACATTTACAAGTTCTGGATTAGCCATTCATGGCGACCCTTCCGATAATTTATGTTTTAAAGCGTACGGGTTATTAAAAAAAGACTACCCTACTATCCCAAACATAAAAATGCATTTACATAAACAGATCCCAATGGGTGCTGGACTTGGAGGAGGATCTTCGGATGGAGCATTTACACTTGTAGCACTCAACCAACTATTTAATCTACAAATACCAGAAGACAAACTCATGCCGTATGCGTTAACGCTGGGTAGTGATTGTCCATTTTTTATTGTAAATAGTCCTGCATACGCTACGGGCAGAGGAGAAATTTTAAATCCAATAAACGTAAACCTAAATGGTTACAGTATTGTCATTGTAAATCCGGGTATTGCCATTTCAACTAAACTTGCTTTCTCTCTTATAACTCCTAGTGTTCCGGATACTAATTTGGAAGCTGTTATTTGTGAACCGGTAACTAGTTGGAAAGATTTGCTCATCAATGATTTTGAAGCACCTATTTTTAATTCCTATCCTGAATTAGCAAACATCAAAGATACACTCTATCAAAATGGTGCTGTATACGCTTCTATGACAGGCACTGGTAGCACTGTCTATGGAATTTTTCCCACATCGATGATGGATACTTTACGTTTTAATTTCCCTGCACATTATTTTGTTGCGACTGCATCTTAAACAAATAAACTATCGTTTGTTTGTTTATTGATGTTACCAATGTTGATATCTCATTGTAGATTTCGTTAAAATATTTATTATTTTACGGAAACGATTGCCTGCCATACATTATTTTATTCCTGAACATTAATTTCGGTTATACATGCTTGTTTCTAAAAACAACCAGGGGTTGTATGATCCCGCTTTTGAACATGATGCATGCGGCATTGGTTTTGTTGCAAACATCAAAGGCATCAAATCGCATCAAAATATTTCTGATGCACTAACGGTATTAGAAAACATGGAGCACCGTGGCGCTTCTGGTTTCGAAAAAAATACAGGTGATGGCGCAGGTCTCATGATTCAAATTCCACATGAATTTTTCTTTGATGAATGCATTAAACTTGGCGCGCATCTACCCAATTATGGTAAGTATGCTGTGGGCGTTTTATTTTTTCCAAAAGAAAATGCATTAAAAGAAGAATGCCGCGAAATATTTGATAGAGCTGCCGAAAAATTAGGACTCGAAATTATTACCTACCGCAAAGTCCCCGTTAATACTACTGGAATTGGACAAACAGCTTTATCGGTAGAACCGAGTATGGAACATGTGTTTATTAAATGTCCGGATGATATAAGTACACCAGAAGCATTTGAACGTAAATTATTTGTGCTTAAAAATTACGCGACACATACCATTAACAATAGCATCAAAAAAGATGAGATTGGATTTTATATCGCTTCTCTATCGTACAAAACAATTATTTACAAAGGGCAATTAACCAGTTTACAAGTACGTGATTATTTTGTTGATCTTTCGGATAAACGCGTAGTGTCTGCATTTGGACTCGTGCACTCCCGGTTTGCGACCAACACTTTTCCTTCTTGGAAATTAGCACAACCTTTCAGGTACATTGCCCATAACGGTGAGATCAACACGCTTCAAGGAAACTTAAACTGGTTACGCACTGGTGAAAAAGGTTTTAGTACCCCTAACTTTTCCAAAGAAGAAATGGAAATGTTATTACCCATTGTAACATCCGGACAATCAGACTCGGCATGCCTCGATAACATGATTGAGCTTTTATTTATGAGTGGCAGATCATTACCGCATGTAATGATGATGCTAATACCAGAAGCATGGGACGGCAACGAAAGTATGGATGCTACTAAAAAAGCATTTTACGAATATCATGCCTGCTTTATGGAACCATGGGATGGCCCTGCTTCAATTTCATTTACCGATGGCAACATGATTGGCGCCACGCTAGACAGAAACGGACTAAGACCCTCACGCTACTGTGTTACAAATGATGACCGTGTAATTATGGCTTCTGAAACGGGCGTACTTCCCATCGACCCTTCTACTGTTATTGAAAAGGGTCGACTACAACCAGGCAAAATGTTTGTAGTGGATATGGAACAAGGCCGCATTATTAGTGACGATGAACTCAAACAAAAAATTTGTAGTCAGCAGCCTTACGGTGATTGGCTCAACCAATATAAAATTAAATTAGAAGAACTACCCGAGCCACGTGTGATGTTTACGCACCTCGAGCCCGATCAAGTTTTTAAATACCAAAAAGTATTTGGCTACTCTACCGAAGATTTAAATACCATTATTGCGCCTATGGCCATGGATGGTAAAGAACCTATTGGTTCGATGGGTACCGATACACCGCTTGCTATTTTAAGCGATCAGCCACAACATTTAAGTAGTTATTTTAAACAACTATTTGCACAAGTAACCAACCCACCTATCGATCCTATCAGAGAACGTATGGTGATGTCACTAGCATCCTTTGCAGGTAGTAATGCAAATATTTTATCGGAAGATCCACTGGCTTGTCACTGTGTTGCATTAAAGCATCCGATACTTACCAACCACGATTTAGAAAAAATTAGAAGTATTGATACCGGTATATTCCAGGCTAAAACACTTCAAACCTATTTTAGAGCCGACAACAAGCCTGGCTCATTAAAAGCAGGGTTGGATAGACTTTGCCGTTACGCTGTTGATGCCGTTGAAGACGGTTTTGAAGTAATTATTTTAACCGATAGAGCTATCGATTCAGATCATGCCCCAATTCCATCTTTACTTGCCACTGCTGCTGTTCATCATCACCTCATAAGAAAAGGATACCGTGGTCAAGTAGGTATTATTGTAGAAGCCGGCGACATATGGGAAGTGCATCATTTTGCATGCCTGGTTGCATTTGGCGCCACCGCCATTAACCCCTACCTAGCGCTGTCTAGCATTAGAGACATGAAAATTGCTGGCAAACTAGATACCACACTAGAAATTGACAAACTCAAAAAAAATTATATCAAAGCCGTTAATGATGGACTTTTAAAAGTCTTTTCAAAAATGGGAATCTCTACTTTACAGTCTTACCAAGGCGCACAAATATTTGAAATTATTGGGCTCAATAAAAAAGTGGTAGACACCTATTTTACTGGCGCCACTTCCCGTATAGAAGGTATGGGGCTCGACGAAATGGCAAAAGAAATAATGGCGAAACATTATTTTGCATTTCCTAAAAAACAAATTTCTGTAAATAGACTTACAGTAGGCGGTATCTATCAGTGGAAACGCAAAGGTGAATTCCATTTGTTTAATCCACAAACCATTCACTTGTTACAACACGCTACCAAGTCTAACGATTTTGAAGTGTATAAAAAATATGCTAGGCTCATTAATGACCAATCTGAAAAAGCAGCAACACTGCGTAGTCTATTTAAATTTAAAAAAGTAAGACCCAGTATTTCAATAGATGAAGTGGAGCCTGCTACTAATATTTACAAGCGTTTTGCAACTGGCGCTATGTCGTTTGGATCAATTTCATGGGAAGCCCATACTACACTTGCCATTGCCATGAACCGTTTAGGCGGCAAGAGTAATACCGGCGAAGGTGGTGAAGACGAACAGCGTTATACCCCACTTGCAAATGGCGATTCGATGCGTTCTTCTATCAAACAAGTTGCTAGTGCAAGATTTGGTGTAGATAGTTATTACTTAACAGAAGCCGACGAATTACAAATAAAAATGGCACAGGGCGCGAAGCCTGGTGAAGGTGGTCAACTGCCTGGTCATAAAGTAGATGATTGGATTGGTAAAACAAGAAATGCAACACCAGGTGTTGGATTAATTTCACCCCCACCACACCACGATATTTATTCGATCGAAGATTTATCTCAATTAATATTTGATTTAAAAAATGCAAACCGCGCAGCGCGTATTAACGTAAAGCTTGTATCAAAAGCGGGCGTTGGCACCATTGCAGCGGGTGTAGCCAAAGCAAAAGCAGATGTGGTACTCATTGCAGGCCATGATGGTGGCACGGGCGCCTCTCCTATTAGTTCTATTAAACATACTGGACTCCCTTGGGAATTAGGCCTCGCCGAAACGCACCAAACACTGGTAAAAAATAAATTACGTTCTCGAATAACGGTACAAGCAGATGGCCAAATGAAAACCGGTAGAGACATTGCAGTGGCTACCTTACTTGGCGCCGAAGAATGGGGTGTTGCTACTGCTGCTCTTATTGTGGAGGGTTGCATTATGATGCGCAAATGTCATTTAAATACCTGCCCTGTTGGTGTTGCAACACAGGATCCTGAATTACGCAAACGCTTTACAGGCAACCCCGATCATATTGTAAACTTTTTTACATTTATTACTGAGGAACTCCGTGAAATTATGGCAGAGCTTGGCTATAAAACCATTGATGAAATGGTGGGTCAAGTTGATGCTCTTGAAATGCGCGATGACATTACCCATTGGAAATATAGCAAACTAGATTTATCAAGTATTTTATACAAAGAACCGGCGGATACTTCTACTGGCTTATACAAACAAGAAGCGCAGGATCATCAACTCTCTAATGTATTAGATTGGAAATTATTAGAAGCCGCCAAAGAAGCCATTGCAAATGGCACACCTGTTAAAGCCTCTTTCCCCATCACCAATATTGATAGAACAACGGGCACAATTGTATCCAACGAAATCACTAAAAAATATAAAGCAGCAGGGCTTCCTGACGGAACCATTCATTATTCGTTTACAGGAACTGCGGGCCAAAGTTTTGGTGCGTTTAACACAAAAGGTGTTACACTCGAAATTGAGGGCGATGCCAACGATTATTTTGGTAAAGGACTTAGCGGTGCGCACCTTATTATTTATCCAAGTAAGCATGCAAAATTTATTGCAGAACACAATAGTATTATTGGAAACGTAGCTCTTTATGGTGCTACATCAGGTAAGGCCTTTATTAGAGGTAAAGCCGGTGAACGTTTTGCAGTAAGAAACTCTGGCGCAGAAGTGGTAGTGGAAGGTGTAGGTGATCATGGTTGCGAATACATGACGGGTGGTAAAGCTGTTATATTAGGAGAAACGGGCCGAAACTTTGCTGCGGGCATGAGTGGTGGTATTGCATACATCTACGATACGGCAGGTAGTTTTGCAGACACATGCAACACCGAAATGGTGGACCTTGATCCATTAGATGATGCAGATAAAAACTACTTACAGAAGATGATTGAGCAGCATGCTGCTCTAACAGAAAGCAAAGTAGCGCAGTTTATTATGTCTGATTTTGACAATCAATTAGCACATTTTGTAAAAGTATTTCCGAGAGATTATAAAGCAGTGCTTTTACAAAAAGAAAAAAACAATCAACAAGCGATTTAAATTTTTATAAATGGGTAAGCCTACCGGATTTATTGAATGTACAAGAGAGCTGCCAACTAAAAGGGCACCACAAGAAAGAGTAAAAGACTACAACGAATTTGTAGAACGTTATTCTGATCAAAAACTGAAAGAGCAATCTGGAAGATGCATGAACTGTGGTGTACCGTTTTGTCATAACGGTTGTCCTTTGGGCAATATCATTCCAGAATTTAACGATGCCGTTTATAATAGCAATTGGGAAGAAGCCTATGAACTATTAAGTGTGACCAATAATTTTCCTGAATTTACCGGACGCATTTGTCCAGCACCTTGCGAGAGCGCTTGTGTGCTTGGCATCAATCAACCCGCTATTGCTATCGAAGAAATTGAAAAGCATATTATTGAAATTGCTTTTGACAAAGGATTTGTGAAACCTAAAAATCCAAATATTAGAACGGGTAAAAAAATTGCTGTGATTGGATCAGGGCCCGCAGGGCTTGCTACTGCTGCTCAATTAAATTATGCAGGACACCATGTGACCGTGTTTGAAAGAGATGATGCACCGGGAGGACTTTTGAGGTATGGTATCCCAGATTTTAAATTAGAAAAATGGGTGATTGATAGACGCATACAATTATTAGAAAAAGAAGGTGTTGTTTTTTCATGCAATACCAATGTTGGTGTTACAATAAAAATGGATGAAATCATAAATGAGCACCATGCTATTGTGATTGCAGCAGGCTCCACTATCCCAAGAGATTTAGATATTCCGGGTAGAGATTTAGAGGGCGTTTATTTTGCGATGGATTTTTTAAAACAGCAAAACAAAAGAGTAAGTAATAAAGAAGTGATTGGTCAACCCATAATAGCAACGGGTAAAGACGTGGTTGTTATTGGTGGTGGGGATACCGGAAGTGACTGTGTAGGAACATCCAATAGACAAGGCGCTGCTTCTGTTACCCAGTTAGAGCTGATGCCCAAGCCACCAGATGCTAGAACAGAAATGATGCCCTGGCCTACCTACCCTATGACTTTAAAAACGTCTAGTTCACATGAAGAAGGTGCACATAGAGAATGGGCGGTTTTAACCAAACGTTTTGTGGGAGAAGCAGGTAAACTTACAGGAATAGAACTCGTAGACATTGTATGGAAAGCTTCTACGCCTGATAAACCAGCTAGGTTCGAAGAAATTGAGGGAAGCTCCCGAATGATTCCTTGTCAAAAAGCATTTTTAGCCATGGGCTTTGTGCATCCTCAACACAAAGGATTTATAGATGAAATGGGTGTAGAACTAGATGCCAGAGGCAATGTTTTCGCCAATGAAACGGATTACGAAACGAGCGTCAATAAAGTATTTGCCGCAGGAGATGCACGTCGAGGGCAGTCACTCGTGGTATGGGCTATTAGTGAGGGCCGGGAGTGCGCTAGAAAAGTAGATGAATACTTAATGGGGTATTCTTCTTTAGAATC
>CAJBRT010000141.1 GCA_903958045.1 uncultured Bacteroidota bacterium
CGGATCACCATCTATCGAATCAGTAGGTGGTAAAGACAATATTGGTATGACGGCCTGGTCTTTACAAGAAGGCGAAGATGTAATTGTTGCTAAACGTTTAAAAGAAGTTTTAGAAGCTGCTGTAAAATAACATGTATGAAAAAAATTGGGCTAAGCGCATTTCTTATAGCGTGTTATATTTTTTCGAATGCACAACAATTTCCTAGTTCAGAACTTATCTACCTTACCAGCCAATGGAAAGGGGAAAGATTTGAAGATGGTAGACCTAAAATAAGTGATGCCCTTATTGCTAGAGCCAGAAAAATTGGCATCGAAGAAGCCTGGCAAGTACTTTATAATGAAGGTTACAAAAATCAATTTGAAGGCAACTGGAAAATGGTGCACGATAATGTTCCGGTTATAGGAAGAGTTGTTACAGCTCGTTACAGTCCATCAAGACCCGATATCGAAGCACTTATTAAAGAAAGAGGCAAGACAGAAGGTCGCACCGGTAATACCAACGCCTGGCCCATACAAGTTTTGCAAAAAGGCGACGTGTACGTAGCCGAAGCATTTGGTAAAATTGCACAAGGCACATTAATTGGCGACAATTTAGGCGCATCTATCTTTAATAAAACCGGCAATGGCGTCATTTTTGATGGCGCTGCCAGAGACTTATCTGGACTTGCGCAAATCAGTGGCTTCAATGCATACGTTAGAGATTTTCATCCTTCTTTTTTAGAAGAAGTGGTGCTGATTGGACTTAACAGCCCTATCAGAATAGGCGCTGCTATTGTAATGCCTGGCGATTTGGTTTTATCAGAAAGAGAAGGTGTTTTATTTATTCCTGCGCACATGGCAGAAAAA
Source organism: uncultured Bacteroidota bacterium (assembly GCA_903958045.1). Taxonomy (GTDB): domain Bacteria; phylum Bacteroidota; class Bacteroidia; order Chitinophagales; family Chitinophagaceae; genus Sediminibacterium. The sequence continues at coordinate 847 of CAJBRT010000141.1, forward strand.
GTAATTGCCACCGCCGAGTTTATTGCAGTTAGAGACCGTTTTTCAAAAGACGTTTTAAAGCAAGGAATATTTACTGCGGGTCAAATTGATAGCCAGTGGAGTGAAACTATAAAAACCGCTTTTTTAACTTGGATAGAAAAACACCCGAGCGAACCTCAAATCACAAAAGCATCGCTCGAAAAATTTTTAGAAAAAAGAACCTGGTAATTATTGATTAAAGCCGTAACCATGAATTCGTATAAAACACTTTTGTATTCTTCGGTCCTATTATTCATCGCATCAGGCATACTCTATGTTATGGGGCTTACCCATTATGTAGGTTTTAGTATAGCTGCTGCATTTTTGCTATTGAGTATTGCGGTAAAATATACCAACAACTACAAAGGATTTAGTTTTACACTCGTAATTTTTTCGGCAGTATCCCTTTCTTTATCTCAGCCACAATTATTTACGGTATGGGGCGACTATAAACTAACAGGGCTGATAGTTCCACTTATTCAGTTGATCATGTTTGGCATGGGTACCTCTATGAGCATGAAAGATTTTGCACTTGTGGTAAAAACACCAAAAGGTGTAATTATTGGCGTGGTAAGTCAGTTTGCTATTATGCCAACACTAGGTTTTTTACTGGCATCCGTCTCTAATTTACCGCCCGAAATTGCTGCTGGTGTTATTTTAATTGGATGCTCACCAAGCGGCCTTGCTTCCAATGTGATGTCTTATTTAGCCAAAGCAAATCTTGCCTTATCTATTACCATTACTTCTATTACAACCTTAATTGCACCATTTGTAACGCCCTTACTCATGAAACTTTTTGCAGGTGAATTGGTAGAAATAGATGTTACTAAAATGATGTGGGATATAAATAAAATGATTCTATTACCCATTGGTGCTGGACTTATTTTCAATCAATTTTTAAAAGGAAAATTAAAATGGATGGA
>CAJBRT010000142.1 GCA_903958045.1 uncultured Bacteroidota bacterium
GACCTTGGAAATAGAAAGGATTTCCAATAAATGTTTGAGGTTGGCAATTAGGAACCTTGTCTTTGTATATGTATGGTGTAAAAGGGGGTTCTCCGTTAGTCAAGGAAGCAGCTGCGTTTGCTCCTCTTAATTTTCTTTGACGCGCTGCCGCAGTAGAAATAGTATCAACATTTAATTTTAATATTCGTGTGCTACTTGATACACCTCCTTGTTTAGCAAACTGAGGATTATTGGGTTTGTAAAATACCTGTGAACATCCTTTTGGATTAGATGGCCCAGCAATAACAGAACTATTATATGGATCACTTGCTAATTGGTTTAAATACGATATAAATGTTTCATATTGTGGCACAGTTATTATACCACGCAATTCTTCCAAAAGTTGAGTTATAGTATCAGATAGTTTAATGTGTTCATATTGAGCTTGAGTAATATATCCTGCACTAACAAGTGATTTTGCTAAAGACTCAATAAAAGCTATTTTAACCCCCATTTCAATGGTAAAATTAGGATTACATTGGGCTACATAATAATTGAGACTAGATAAAGGATCTCCAGGTTTTGTTGCTTTAATTATTTCTTTTGCTATCAAGGGATTCTGTTTAATTGTTTCGAAAACCATAGGGTCAATAACACTAAGAAGAAAGTTAAATTGTCTTTGTTGGAATGTTTGACAACGATTATATAAATACATGTAAGTTGTTTGATAATAATTTTTTTTGATGTTAGTACTAGTAGGCAAAACTCGTTGTAATGCCTTTCTTTGCTGATTACAACATAAAATTGGGTTTGTAACATTGGGTTCTGGCTTTTCAGTCAAATTATTAATAGGCATCCAATCCGATACTATTCCTACACCATTACAGTTTTTACATTCATTGTCAATATTTGCTCCTGAATTATCTTTAACAATTGTGTTTTGTAAACCAACTGATGGATCAGTTGTTCCATTATCTTTAACTATAAATGAACCAGGGAATTGCATCATTTGTGTAATAAGACCAGAACCACCATCACCACCTCCCAAAGATTGACCAGTAGAAGATTTAACTGCTCTGTTTACATTATATTCAATTAAACTTGATTCAATATATTTACCTGGATTATTGGGATCAAGAGAGATAACATTAAAATTTATAGGTATAACAGTTCCTTTTCTATAATGCTTAATAGGTCTAGCTAAACCAAAACCAGTTGGAAATATATTACCTGGATCCATGTTAGTTAATGGTCTAATATGAGTAGCTGTTACCCCAACAGGATTACTAAAAACACCAGTTCCTTTCCAAGGGACATACGGAATATTTTCTAATGTACTGTTATTACTATAACCACTGGCAGACTGGCGTCTCATATTTGTAGGATAAAAAGCGGTAGACATTATATAAATATAAAAGAAAATAAATATGCTTTAAGAAAACTATAAAAATAAACTATAATGAAACAAAAATTTGTCTATATATATAATAATGGTCTTGATTTATATTTTGATATTATTGTTCGTACTATTAGTTACTTATCAAGTAATTTTAGCGTTTTCTACAACAAATAATCTCATTGAAGGATTAGAAAATGAAGGGACTTCTAGCACTAGTACAAGTACACAGGAATATAAACCGTATAATTTGAATGATCCAAACAACTCTTTAATATTATCTCAACAAAATGCTGGAAATATTGAAGTTTTAAGAGGTAGAATTGATAAATTTGACGGAGTTAAAGAGCAATTAGATACAATACAACAAGAAGTTGATTCAATGCAAGTCCAAATAGATGGTCTAGTTCAACAACAAGCAGATTATGCTCAGGAATTAGCAGGATCAACCCCTCCAGATATTACAGGAACAGATGGCGAAACAACTGAGAGTGTTGAGGCATCTATTGAAGAAGAAGATAATCCATAAACATAAATAATTAAATAAATTCATCTTCATTTCTTTCTTCAAAATATGTCATAATACCAGATGCCAATGTTTCGGGAAAAATATTTGTAGGAACTATTATACCATTTTTATCATACTCTATAAATGTAAATGGATCAAAATTATTCTCAGATAATATTTTCCATCTTTCAGTATATTGTCTATTTTTTTTAGAACCGTGAAAATAATGATATATCATTCCAGGAACATATCCAAAC
>CAJBRT010000143.1 GCA_903958045.1 uncultured Bacteroidota bacterium
ATATGCAAGAGTATTTACTGATCCTTCTCCACCTTCACCTAATAAATTTGATGAAGCCAATCAGTTTGTAAAACGTAATTACCGTGATGGTTGGAGCCTTGGTATTTAACAAGTATGGAAAATATTGCGGATTTATTTTTAGTAAGAAAGGATATTACTTTTTTAAACTTTGGTTCTTTTGGTGCTACGCCTGCGCCTATTTTTGATGCCTATCAAAAATGGCAACGCGTGCTTGAAGCAGAGCCTGTACAGTACATTGTATTTGATGGACCTGGCTATTTGCAAACGTCAAGAGCCGCGCTAGCAGGTTATATTGGCGTAGCAGATAAAGATGATTTGGTGTTTGTAACCAATCCTTCTTTTGCCGTTAACATGGTAGCTAAAAATTTTCCATTAGCACCGGGCGATGAAATATTAACTACTGATATTGAATATGGTGCTTGTGATAGAACCTGGGAATATTACTGCGCACAAAAAGGCGCAAAATATGTAAAGCAAAAAATTACACTCCCTGTCACCAGCAAAGAAAAATTCATCGAAGAATTTTTTGCTGGCATCACACCTAACACCAAAGCGGTTTTTATAAGTCATATCACGAGTGCAACCGCATTAAAATTACCGGTGCATGAAATTTGTGCCATCGCCAAACAAAAAGGACTCATCACTTTTGTGGATGGCGCGCACGGACCTGCACAAACAGAGGTAGACCTCGCAAATTTAGAAGCAGATTTTTATACCGGCGCTTGTCATAAATGGATGATGGCACCAAAAGGATGTTCTTTTTTATACGCGCATAAAAGTGTGCAACCCATTTGTGATCCACTCGTGGTAAGTTGGGGGTACAAAGCATTAAAGCCTAGCCATTCTAGTTTTTTAGATTACCATCAAATGATTGGTACCAGAGACTTTTCGGCGTTTTTAACGGTGCCGGATTGTTTGGCATTTATGGAAAAGTACAACTGGGCCGAAGTATCAAAAAAATGTCACGAACTGGTGCTTTCTAATGCGCAGCGCTTTTTTGATTTACTTGGTAGCACACCCATTAGCCCATTAACCAGCGAATGGATTGGTCAAATGATTAGTATTCCTATTAAAACAGCGGATCCTGAATTATTACAGCGAACGCTTTTTACAGAATATCAAATAGAAGTTCCCATCATGCGTCAAGGAAATGATGTGTACCTCAGATACTCCATCAATGGTTTTAACAGTCAATCCGATATTGATCGGCTCTATCAGGTGATAGCCGAACTCCAGCAAAAAGGGCGCCTATAGGCGCCCTTTTTATTTGCATATTTTTTTCTCCTGCGCAAAATCAAACGCGCAACGCTAAAAATTCGCTTGCATATATTTTGCATCAAGTCCAGCAGCATCTATTGGATTGGTTCCCGTAAACGCTTCCTGCTCCACAAAAAAAGTATCTAGCCCGTATTTAGCACCTGCTTTTAATATCTTTTTAAAATCGATGGTACCTGTGCCCAGCACACATGAGTCGTGACCGTTGTTGGCTGTTTTGGTTAAGTCTTTAACGTGACAAAGTTTAAAACGGTTTGGATATTTTTTTAACCAAGTAATTGGGTCTTCGTTGGCTGCACGTACCCAGTAAATATCCATTTCAAAATCTACGAGTGCAGGGTCTGTGCCCATCATCATTACATCTTGAGGCATTTGACCATCCATTGGAATAAATGAATAATCATGATTGTGGTACGCAAATTTAATACCGTGCTTTTTTGCAATTTTACCAGATTCGTTAAACTCATCTGCAAACGCTTTATAATTATCTAGGCTTTTTTGCGTGCCCTTGTGCGGACAAATTAAATACTGCATGCCAATAGCCGCCGCTTGTTCCGATTTTTTATCAAAATCAGTTAGATTATCACAGTGGCTAGACACTATTTTCATACCTAAGCTATCGAGGTAAGATTTAAAACCAGTATGACCCATGCCCCAAAACATACCTTGTGGGCCTTCATAACTTTCAATTTGCTTGTATCCAAAACTAGCCAGCTTTGCAAGGGTACCCTTGGCATCCGCCATCATATTTTCTTTCACCGTCCACAACTGAATCCCAAAGTTTGGAATTTTAAATCCTGCGGGAGCATCCAAAAAACGACTCTTACTTAAAAAAGGAACACTCAATCCAATCGCGGCCAAAGAACTACCACGTAAAAAATCTCTTCTATTAATAGACATCAAATAAATAATTTAAAATTGAAAAATATTGCGGCTCCAAAAAAAACGCAATCTAGCTAAGCCCAAGCCTTATCTCCTTTTTTGTAAGGAACACAACCTTCATATTTTCCAGGAATCGCAACATAGCGAAGTGCTTGTGTGGCGCCTATTTCAGAGCTAAAGTAACCCCAAAGTGTAAGCTGTTTGATCATGGTAAAATAATGAGAAGGCTGTTCTGACGTTTTTGTTTCTTGGTATTTTTTTGCTTCGGCGTCTAAATCAACAATCATCTTTTGCTGCGCTTCTGGGTTGGCTGCACTAAACTTACTTGCTAATGCCGCTAGTCCGTCTTTAAATACTTTTTGATCTTTTGCTTCGTAACAATCTGTTACAATTACGCCCATAAACTCACCCACTTTTGCAGCTTTTGCACCTGGTGTGTTTGTGGTAGGAATAATAATTTCTGCAATGTCATTTAACAAACTCATATCGGCAGCTGATAATACACCGGCAGCAGCGTCTGGGTTTGCTTTACAACCGCTCAAAAAAGCAGATGATCCAATAATGGTTCCCCCGAGTAATAGGGCAACACTTGATAAGGCTTCTCTTCTATTCATGGTTAATGATTGATAAATTATACGTCACAAATTTTAATCGCTTGCTTTAAGGAAGCAAGTGGATCTTTAGACGCTGGAATAAATTCTTGTGCTACATATTTGGTAAACCCAGTGGCTACAATGGCTTTCATGATAGCAGGATAATACAACTCTTGTGTATCATCAATTTCATGACGCCCCGGTACACCCGCGGTGTGGTAATGACCAATGTATTCGTGGTAGGTATTGATGGTATGAATCACGTCTCCTTCATCTACTTGCATATGGTAAATGTCATAGAGTAATTTAAAATTAGATGAACCAATTTTTTTACAAAGTGCAAC
>CAJBRT010000144.1 GCA_903958045.1 uncultured Bacteroidota bacterium
ATGAAAGCTAGAGAAAACAGAACCAATGTAAAAAATCCGGATATTATTAAGGATAATTTAGAAAAAGATAAAGTAGTACTTGGTGGTGAAAAACTCTATCAAATAAACTGCCGCGTTTGTCATCAACAAAATGGACAGGGCGATGGTATTAGATTCCCAACCATTGCAAAAACAGATTGGGTAAACGGAAACAAGGACACCCTCATTGGCGTACTATTAAAAGGACTTGAAGGGCCCATAAAAATTAACGGTCAGCCTTTTCATGGAGCCATGCCTAAATTTTCGCAACTGCCGGATAGAGATATCGCAAGCATACTCACGTATATCAGACAAAACTTTGGCAATACATCCGACTCCGTATCTAAAACGTCTGTAACCATTGTACGCCAAAGGCTTCGCCTCTTAAAACGAAAAGAAATGCAGTTACAAAAAGAGGCAGAAGCCAAATTAAATGCGGCGGCTACTTTACGTAAATAGGCGTTGTTAGACCATTTAAATCGTAGACCACTTTACCCCCTTTAATGGTAAGCTCGCATTCGAATTTTTCGGTGCCATTTACTTTGTATCCTGTTTTGTCGTAGAAGCCAAAATTGCCTTTTCTAATATTTAAAATAGCAATATCCGCTTCTGCACCTTCACTTAAATGCCCAAGATTGGTTCTATTAATTACTTGTGCAGGCTTCCAGGTACTTGCTTTAATCACCTCAAAAAGTGGCATCCCTAAATTCATAAATTTAGACATTACACTGAGTTGATCTTTCATTGAGCTATTCATACTACCGGTATGCAAATCTGTACTAATGGTATTTGGAAATAAGCCAGCTTTTAATGCAGGAATGGCTTGCGTGTAATTAAAACTTGCCCCGCCATAACCAACATCAAATATGATACCTCTTTTTTGCGCTTCCAACACAAATGGTTTTAATACGCCATTGGTTCCAACAATTTCTTCTCTCGCTCCATTTAAAGCTGCATAAGTATGCGTATAAATATCGCCTGGGCGCAATTGCTTAAAAAATAATTCTTGAATCGATAAATTGGGTTGAGAACCCCCAAAGTCAATAATAACAGGTAGTTCAGCGATAGTGCCTGCTTCTACTGCACGCATAGTAGGTGTCCAATCGGCACCATTAAAGTGTGCCAACTTAAAGCCAACTATATGATCTTTGTATTGCTTTGCTGCACTAGCTGCAAATTTTGGATTCATGTCTGCAATGTCCTGTTCGTAATTACCACCGCGCATGCCCTCTCCTACAATATTTAAAAAAGATAGAACCCTCGTTTGAGAAATATCAATTACATTTTTTTTAAACGTTGCAAAATTTCTCCAACCCGCACCTCCACAATCAACCACGGTGGTAACCCCTACTCTAAACGTATAACCATCCGGCATGAGTGCACTTAATCCATCGCTTAAATAATGATCGGGTTGTGTGCCTGCAAAAACGTGTGCGTGCATATCAATAATACCAGGCACTACTTTTAATCCGGTGGCATCCACCACTTGCTTAGCATCAGAAGCAGGTAGGTTTTTACCCACCTTAACTATTTTACCAGCTTTAATGGCAATATCCATAACAGCATCAATGGCATTTTTAGGATCAATCACATGGCCGCCTTTTATTAACACATCAAAACTATTGGCTGTTGTTTGTGCTTTCAATTGAAACGTTAGGGCTACAAACAAGGTAATTATGAGTAGGTTCTTATTCATACTTTAAATGTTTAGATTCGTATAGTACGTAATTTAAAGAAAATATACACAAAGTGCATAAAATATAGGCAAGTAGATTCAATTTTCTGCCATTAATTCATTAATTTCTCATTCAAATTTATAACCGATTGCTATGAATCTAATTGCTACTTTCCTTGTCAGCAACCTTATGCATTTTTTGCCCGCCGACACCAGTCATTACCCGCTTGTTGTAGGATCTTATACTAAAAAAGGAAACCCCGGTATTGAAGTGTATGCGGTTAACGCCGTAACCGGAAAACCAAAACTCCTGTATACCAAAGAAAATCAAAACGCATCTTATTTAACCGTTTCACCGGATGGCAAATTGATGTATGCTGTTTCGGAAGGTGCCAAAGACGCATCCTTTGTTAGTGCTTATCATCTAGACGCCAATAATCAGTTTCAAAAATTAAATCAAGAACCTATTAAAGGAGCAGCACCCTGCTTTATTACATATAGACCAGAAAGTAAAACGGTGTACACGGCTAATTATACATCCGGCAGTGTTAGTGTGTTTAAAACATCAGATAATGGCGCACTGCTTCCAATTGCACAAGAAATAAATTACAATGGATCCAGTATTCATAAAGCCAGACAAGAGGCGTCGCATGCGCACAACGTAGTATTAACGCCCAATCATGAGCAGCTTTTAGTAACAGACCTTGGCGCCGATAAAATATACATGCACAAAATATATGCTAGCGGACTACTCGACGAAAAGTACACTAGTGTTTCTATCACACCAGGCAACGGTCCTAGACATTTTGTGTTCAACAAACAAAATACACGTGGCTATTTAATCAA
>CAJBRT010000145.1 GCA_903958045.1 uncultured Bacteroidota bacterium
CTATCAAGTCTATGGCAATTGTTGATTTAGTGATGCCCAAATTGGGCGAAAGTATTATGGAAGCCACCATTTTAAAATGGAACAAGCAAATTGGAGACAGTATTGCTGTGGACGAAACGGTACTTGAAATTGCTACTGACAAAGTAGACACAGAGGTTCCTGCCCCTTTTGCTGGCAAACTAGTTGAAATTTGTTTTCAGGTTAATGAGGTAGCGCCCATTGGAAGCGTACTTGCAAAAATTGAAATTGCTGGCGAAAACAATATCGTTGCCAATACACCGGCAGCAGTGGATGCACCTATGCCTGCCGCTGCTCCTGCACCTACTCCTATTGTTGAAGAAATTGAATCGATACCATACGTTCCTGCTGCGCCTGTAAATACGGCCCCACAAGAAACAGGTAATACAGAAGCGCGTTTTTACTCCCCGCTTGTTTTAAACATTGCACAAAGTGAAGGCGTAAGTTTAAGTGATTTAGAAAAAATTCCTGGCACCGGTTCTGGCGGAAGGGTTTCAAAAAAAGATATTTTAAACTGGGTTGCTGCTAAAAAATCTGGAACGGCTCCAACTGTTGCCTCGGCACCAACACCAGCTGTTGCGTCGATGCCAACGACAGCTTCACCAGTTGCGACGGCGCCAACAGCGGCTTCTTCTGCTCCATCCACTACCGCTAGCAACCCTGCGGGCGTTGTGTTAAGTGGTGCAACAGAAATTATTGAAATGGACCGTATGCGCAAACTGATTGCCAAACATATGGTAGACAGTGTGCAAACAAGTCCGCACGTAACAAGTTTTTCTGAAGCAGATGTAACAAACTTAGTGCAGTGGAGAAACAACAACAAAGCCGCTTTTGAAAAAAGAGAAGGCACCAAATTAACCTTCACCCCACTCATTGTAGAATGTTTGGTGGCAGCCATGAAAAAATTTCCACTGATTAATTCTAGTTTAGACGGAGATAAAATAATTATCAAAAAGGATTTCAATATTGGAATGGCTACGGCTCTTCCTAATGGAAATTTAATTGTTCCCGTTATTAAAGGCGCAGATCAACTTAATTTAGTTGGGCTTAGTAAGTCTATTAATAATTTGGCGGACGCTGCAAGAAACAACAAGTTAAAACCAGACGATACCCAAAACGGTACATTTACATTTACCAATGTGGGTACATTTGGAAGCCTCATGGGCACGCCTATTATCAATCAACCGCAGGTTGCCATCATTGCAGTGGGCGCCATTAAAAAACGCGTAGCGGTTATCGAAACACCAAGTGGAGACAGCATGGCTATCAGACACATGATGTACCTATCACTTAGTTACGATCACCGCATTATTGATGGCAGTATTGGGGCTAGCTTCTTAACAGAAGTAGCCAACCAGTTAGAGGCCTGGGATCCAAATAGAACTGCATAATTACTGCAATAAACTACCAGAGTAATTTTAGGGGGTTATTTAAGCCCCCAATCTCTGCCTTTCATCGTTGCTGGAACACCGTTAGCAATCCATGGTGCTGGTTTCTCTCCTTTTAATAAATAATCAAAGAATTGTTGTTCTCTAATTTGAATGTCTTTTCTATTTTTTCGCTCCACTAAATTGTGCGCTTCATTGTTATAGTTTAACATCCAAACTTTTTTACCGAGGCGTCGTAGCGCTGTGTAAAATTCAATACCCTGATACCAAGGCACTGCATCATCAGCATCATTGGCCATAATAACAAGCGGCGTTGTTACTTTTGGCAAATGAAATAAGGGAGAATTTTCGATGTATAAATTTGGCTTCTCCCATAAGGTAGCACCAATTCTACTCTGCGTTTTTTCATATTGGAACTGACGGTTCATACCAGGTCCCCAACGGATACCACCATAAGCACTCGTCATATTTACAACCGGTGCGCCTGCCCAAGCGGCTGCATATAAATTGGTTCTGGTAATTAAATGTGCGATTTGATAACCTCCCCAACTTTGACCTTGAAGTCCAATTTTTGTGCTATCAATGTATCCTTGTTTTACAACAGCGCGCGTTCCACTTAAAATATAATCGTACGCACCTTGACCTGGATATCCTTTCTTATACCAGATATCTGGCACAAGTACCACATAGCCTCTGCTTACAAAAAATGAAATATTTAATCGAGATGCCGTTGGTGTTGGTGCAACATAATTATACAAGGTTTGATTGTTACGTTCGTAGAAATAAACAATCATCGGATACTTTTTAGTTGCATCAAAATTTTCAGGCTTGTACAAGATGCCTTCTGTTAATTTACCGGTATAAGCTTTCCAAGTAAATAATTCTGCGGTACCCCAATTGTAGTCTTTTTGTTGCGCATTGGTAGCCGCCAATGGGTTGGCAGTACCCCCATTTACACTAGAGGTAAATAAAGTAGGCGCCTGCACATAGGTTTCTTTGGTATAGAGTAATGCGTCTGCATCTTTTGCTTTTTGAACGAGTGGGCTGAGTGCTACTTTTTCTTTAAATAAAACATTGAGCGCATTCGTTCCGTACACCATTGTTGCTAAACCCGCAGACTTGTCTTTTTCATCAAATAAGCGAAGTAATAATTGATCGCCTGTTTTTACAAACTTTTGTTCCGGATCTGTGGCAATAAATCGGTAAGAAATTTTATTTGTTCTTCCTGATGTTAAACAAATAGATTTTTGAATACCGAGCGGATCTACCTGCCATATATCATACTTGTCATAGAGTAAAACATACTTGTCATTTTCTGTCCAGCGCATAAGTCCATACGCATTTGGATCATCGGGCACGTCATTTTCTTCATCGTAGAGCGCAGTAGTAATATCTTTTGCAATTTGAAGGGTTGCACCCGTTGCATGATTGTAAACAAAATATTTTTTAGCAGGCTCATCGTAGTAGAGTAATAAATTACCAGACACACTAGGCTGCACATTACCCGATTTTAAATTGGCTTTAATAAGTTTTGAAGATCCGTCTAATGGATGAATGGTATACACATCATTAATGGTGTAACCCTGCCACTGCGATGCAATTCTTTTGCCTTCATCGGTAGCAGCATAAAAAATAGTACCATCACCCTCATTTGTTTGTACCACATTTCTAAATTTTGAAGAGCCAAGTGGCACCACTGTATTAGTAGTAAAATCATATCTAGCCGTGTACGCTCTTCTCAATTCTGTTTCTGCAGATCTTAACTGCATAGGCATAATTTGATCATCGTTGTAATGCCAAACATCCACACTTACACGGTCAAACTCTGGCAAACTGGTATCTTTTAAAGGCCATAATGGAGCGGTGCCAAAAAATAGTTGTGCACCGGATTTGCTAAAACTAACCGCTTGGTTTTCACTAATGATATGTCCAGCAGGAACCCCCTTTGATGATTGACTGGCAATGGCCACCGCAGAATCTTTACCATCCGCGTAATAATACAATTGGTAAAATTTACGTAGTGCTTTTGCAGTACTATCTCTTTCTGCAACAAACGCAAGTTGTTTACCTGCCTCGTCTAATCGAAATAATTTGGCGTCATTAAATTTAGTAAGAATAGTGGCAGCCTTCATGCTAGACAAATCCACTTTTACAATGGTTGCCGCAGAACCAGCTACACCATTTTTCTTGGTTTTTTTAAGTACGAGTGTTGTGCCTTTTTTATTAAAATAAAAATCACTCACCAATGAATATTTGGTTTCGGCGCCGGAATTTAAATTCATTAACACCAACGTTGTTCCTTCTTCTACATTCTCTTCCGTTACTTTCGCAGGCGTTACAGGTGTTTGCAAAACAGACATCCCATTTACAGAAGCACTGGTTGCTTTTAAACGAATACTATCAGCGACGCGTACCAAACTATCTGCCATCGCAAACAAAGATTTAATTTTAGCCGCAGAATCAAGTGCCGCTTTTGTTTTAGGGGCATCAGGCTGCTCTTTATCTAACAAATAAGCCATCCATCCACCAGCATCATCTGGTAATTTAAACGATTTAAGACGCGCTATTTTGTTAACGGTTTTATCGCCAAGTTTTACAACACCTAAACTATCTTTTGGCATTTCATCGGGTCTCTTCTTTTTAATTTTTGCATCACGCGTTTGCGCAAAGGTTGGCTTAATACGAAAAATAGCATACTTACTATCTTCCGAAATTACCACACCTACCCCTCTTGGAATAACTAACTTATAGTCACCTTGTAAAGATTGCAATACAAGTGTTCCATCTCCCTCTTGCGGATTGATAGCATAGGCAACATATTTACCATCATTACTAATGGCTCGATCAGCAATAGATTGCCAATTGTCATAGACAGTATGGTCTAGCGGCTTTTTTTGAGCCTGAACAGCAACAGTCATTACGAGTAACAATAAAATGGAGAGGTAACGCATAAAAAAGCATTAAAAAGTTTCAAATAGAATAGCAATTTAATACGTGATTGAGCACAAATGCATAATTACCAATAGGCGTATTCTACATTTTATACCCATAAATGAACAAAAAGAGGGTTCATCGGTAAAAAGCAAAAGATAGACCCCTAATTTTCTTTAACTTTCTAGCACAATCCTTTTCTATGAAAAAAATAATACTCTCTTTAACCTTCGTGTACGCTGTCTTAATGAGCGCAAGTGCTCAAAAAGCAACCGTTCAAAAACTATGGGCTACCGACACCATTTTAAAAGTACCAGAATCCGTACTGGTGGATGACAAAGAAAACTGCCTTTGGGTTTCCAATATTGATGGGGCATCAAATGGTAAAGATGGTAAAGGAAGTATTAGTAAGTTATCAAAAACAGGTGCTCCCATTAATTTGGAATGGATTACCGGATTAAACGCACCAAAAGGTATGGCCAAGTACAAGCAAGAACTTTATGTTGCAGATTTAACGGAGCTGGTAGTTATTGATGTTAAAAAAGGTGTTATTAAAAATAAAATTACCATTGAAGGATCTGTTTTTTTAAATGATGTTACCGTAAATAATAATGGCGCTGTATTTGTATCCGATAGTAGAACTGGAAAAGTACACCGTTATGAAAACAACCAAGTAACCATAGAAGTTGAAAACCTGCAAGGACCCAATGGACTTTTGAGCATCGAAGATCAACTCCTTATTTTAGACAGAGGGTCATTATTATCTGTAACACCCGGTGGAGCCATTTCTAAAATAATGGATGGCATGGATCCAAGCACCGATGGCATTGAAAGAGTCGCACCCAATCAGTATCTGGTAAGTTGCTGGAATGGCATTGTGTATTATGTAGTAGCAGGTGCTCAAAAAGTAATTTTATTTGACACCAGATCAGAAAAAATAAATAGCGCAGACATTGGCTACGACGCAAAAAAGAAAATTATTTATGTCCCTACCTTTTTAAAAAATAATGTGGTGGCCTATCAATTGCAAATTCAATAAGCAAAGAGTAGCATGCGATTTAAATATATTTTTAGTGTAATGGTGTTTGGCTTTTTTTGCGCGGCCACGGCCGCGCAAAAACCTCCCGTGCAGCGGGCAAAAAATGTACTGATCATCTATTCGGACGATCAAAGTTTTGCCACCATCCATGCACTGGGCAACAAGCAAATCAAAACACCCAACCTAGATAAACTAGTATCGAGGGGCCTTACTTTTACGCAGGCTCACGTAATGGGCGGACACCAAGGTGCCGTATGCATTCCAAGCCGTGTAATGCTATTAACGGGGAGGTATGTAAACAGGCTCCCTGGTGATGGCGGTAAAATCCCGGATAGTTTAACCGGACTCCCCGAAGTATTACAACAAAAAGGCTACACGACTTTTCATACCGGCAAATGGCATTCTGATAAAGCTTCACATCACCGTTTTTTTAATGATGGCGGTCATATATTTTTTGGCGGCATGCACTTCGAAAATAATGGTGGTCAGTTTCATCCAACGGTAAATAATTTTGACCCTACCGGCGTATACGATCCAAAAAATAGTTGGAAGAGCGATACGTTTAGTACCGAATTATACGCGGGTACTGCCATTCAGTTTTTGAGTAGCAAAAAAGCAAAAGAGCAGCCGTTTTTTTGCTATGTAGCCCTCACCTCACCACACGATCCCCGAACCCCTCCTACCAAATACGATGCTTGGTACAACCCTGACACCATAAACCTACCGCCCAATTTTTTACCAAACCATCCTTTCGACAATGGCGATTTAGCGGTCAGAGATGAAATGTTATTGCCGCATCCCCGGACTCCGGAGGCTGTGAAAAAAGAAATTGCACATTACTATGGCATGGTATCTGAACTAGATGCGCAGTTAGGCCAGATTCTTGCGGCACTTGATGCATCGGGCCTAGCAAAAGAAACCCTGATTGTTTTTGCCGGCGACAATGGACTTGCTGTCGGACAGCACGGGTTATTAGGCAAACAAAATTTATACGAACATAGTATTCGCGTACCGCTTATTATGGCAGGGCCTGGCATACCTGTCAACAAAAAAAATAATGGATTTACTTATTTGAGTGATATAAACCCCACTATTTACGAATACCTAAATATCCAAAAACCAAGTAGTGTAGAAGCAGTTAGTTTAATGCCTGCTATAAAAAAACCGGGCGCAAATATCAGAACACAAATCTATAATGTGTACGGACATTGGAGCAGGAGCATCAAAACCTCAGATGGATTTAAACTCATTGTTTACAATGTTAAGGGCGTACTTACTACACAATTATTTGATTTACGTAAAGACCCCTACGAAACCAATAATTTGGCGACAAACCCTGACATGCAAGCAAAAATTGCTCGTATGCGTACTGCACTGAAAAAAGAAATGCAAGAAAAGCATGATAATTTAAATATTGATTTACCAAACTGGGGCCGACAGCCCTACCAAAAAAGTTTTGGTAGCTAAAAATATATTTTATGAAAAAACAATTTGCATTATTATTAGCTACAATACTCGTTTGCAGTAGTCTATTACAGGCTCAAAAAATTAGTCGTAAGCCACCCAATATTATTGTCATTTTTTCGGACGATCATACCCAGCAAACCATCAGTGCATATGGCAAAAGCCTGATGCAAACACCCAATATAGACCGTATTGCAAAAGAAGGTATGATTGCAAAAAATGCATTTGTAACCAACTCTATTTGCGCTCCCAGCAGGGCTGTTTTATTAACTGGAAAATATAACCACATCAATGGTTTAAAAGACAATGGACCGCGCAGGTTTTTTGACGGCAACCAGCAGCAGGTTCAAAAATTACTCAAACAAAAAGAGTATCAAACTGCCTGGATTGGTAAATGGCATTTGCAAACCCTCCCATCGGGTTTTGACTTTTTTAGAATACTTCCAGACCAGGGCCAGTACTTTCAACCCAACTTTATTAATATGCCTAACGATACTGCTTCGTATAAGGGCTATACCACTAATTTAATCACCGAATTTTCTACCAATTGGTTGGATAAAAGAGATACGACTAAGCCCTTCTTTTTAGTAGTGGGTGAAAAAGCTACACACCGCAACTGGATGCCTGACGTAGAAGACCTTGGCGCTTTTGACCATATCGATTTTCCATATCCAGCCAACTTTAATGACAATTACAATGGTCGTGAAGCGGCGCGCCTACAAGACATGACTGTCGACAAAACCATGGTGCTGCAAGACGATTTAAAAATTAATGTTAACTGGGATAAAGTAGGACCTGGCATGTTTGCTAGACTCGATCCTACACAAAAAGCAGCGTACAAAAAATATTATACAGAAATTTCCAAACAGTACGAAGCCGTAAAAAATGATAGTGCTGCCCTACTTAAATTTAAATTTGAGAGATACCTCAAAGATTATCTGGCTACCGCAAAATCATTAGATAGAGGTATTGGAAAAATTCTGGACTATTTAGCGGTTCATCAATTAGATGAAAACACGGTTGTTATTTACGCATCTGATCAGGGCTTTTACATGGGTGAACACGGTTGGTTTGACAAAAGATTTATGTATGAAGAAAGTTTAAGAACTCCTTTTGTTATGCGTTATCCAGGTCAAATTAAACCTGGTACAACGCTGCAAGAAATGATTGTCAATATTGATTTTGCACCTACCATTTTAAATATTGCTGGCATTCAAACGCCATCAGATATGCAAGGGAAAAGCTTTTTACCACTAGTAGCAAAAGGAAGCACGGCTGCTAAAAAATCTTTTGCTGCAACATGGCGCACATCTATGTACTATCACTATTACGAGTATCCACAACCGCACCATGTAGCGCCACATTTTGGGATACGTACCACCAGGTATAAGCTCATACGCTTTTATGGACCACACAACAATTGGGAACTATTTGATTTGCAAAAAGATCCTACCGAAATGAAAAACCTCATTAATGATCCTGCGTATGCAACTATAATTGTGTCGCTCAAAAAGGAATTAAAAGATTTGATGGAACACTATCAAGACTTTGAGGCTCTTACTACTTGGAAAACCACCGAAACCACAATACAAGAAATGCCTAAATAAAAACTAGGTCCTAATTGTTTGTTTTCTTGATACACCAAAAAAGCAAGTAAGATCCCATAAACAGGTTCTAAATTAAGCGTTAGGTTTTGCGTAAATGCAGATACTTTTTTAAGTGCTTGTAGTATTAAATCCATGGCTAGTACTGTACACAGCCAACTTAAAATTAAAAGCCAACCTATATCAGACAAAGTAGGAAATACCTTTGCTACATTAAAGTAACTGAGGTAAAATGGCATGAGCAGGGTTAACAAAAAAAGCCCGCCGGTTAATTCATATACCATCATCATTTGCGCAGGCTGCTTATCTACTTCTTTTTTATTCAGCACCGAAAATATAGAAGCCAGTACCGCAGACACAATTCCTAGTCCAATACCAAGCCTATAACGCGCATCAAATTTGAAAATTAAAATAATACCCAGTAAACTAAGTGCACCAAGCGCCACTTCGGGCCATTTGATTTTTACTTTTAAAATAATAGGTTCTAGTAAGGCGGTAAATATGCCAGCTCCTGCTACACAAACAAGTCCAATCGACACATTGGCCATTTTTATACTCCCATAAAAAAATACCCAGTGCATTGCAATGAGCATACCAATGCCAAATAACTTTTTCACTTGTGCAAAAGGCAAGTTTTGCCATTTTTTACTCAGTACCAAAATTGCCAACAAAGTCAATACGGTAATAGCCATACGGTACCAAACCAATAAGCCTTCATTTAATTCAATGAGTACGCCCAGTATGCCCGTAAAGCCGGCCAAAAAAACAGATGCATGAAGTTGAAGTAAGGCTTTTCTCACGGTTATTTTTTTCGAAGCCTATCTGCATAATGGTGAAATAAACTCTCCCACTGCATTTTTAAAACGCCTAAAACGCCTTCTTTAATAATACCCTTACTCATTTTGCTCTGACCTATTTTACGGTCAACAAAAGTGATCGGGACTTCAATAATTTTGAATCCTAATTTCCAAGCACTAAATTTCATTTCAATTTGAAAAGCATAGCCCACAAATTTTATTTCGTCTAAATTAATCGTTTCTAAAACTTTTCTTTTGTAACAAACAAAACCTGCTGTTGGGTCGTTCACCGGAAGCCAGGTAATGAGCTTCGTGTAAAACGCACCACCCTTACTGTAAATATGCCTGTCCAAAGGCCAGTTTTCGGTACGACCACCTTTCACATACCTGCTACCTACCGCAACATCGGCACCAATAATATTACAAGCTGCATACAACCTTTCCAAATCCGAAGGACTATGCGAAAAATCGGCGTCCATTTCAAAAATATATTGATAGCCTTTTGCGAGTGCCCATTTAAATCCATGTATATATGCGGTACCCAGTCCTAATTTACCAGCACGCTTTTCAATAAATAATTGCCCCTCATGTATTTTCATTAAATCCTCTACAATGGCAGCCGTTCCATCCGGAGATCCGTCATCAATAATTAAAATATGATAGCCTGCTTGCAAGTCAAATACAGCAGCAATAATGGCCGCAATATTTTCACGCTCGTTGTAGGTTGGTATAATAACTAGTTTTTCCAAGTTCTAGGGGGTATGAATAGAGGCTAAAATACAAATACTAACGGATTTATGTAGCGGAAAGCTCCATTAGTTGCACAAAACAGCTATAATTCCGGTAAAATATAACATTAAACAGCCTAAATGCCCTGCTTAACCCTTGATAACAAGGGTTCTATTGAGTATCTCGGTAAGCTTTTGCTTGGTATTCATTGCAAAATCACCTTTCATCATCCAGTCGTAATATTGAGGCTCTTCCTTTAAAACCTGGGTTACAGACTTCCCCTTGTGCTTTCCAAAATTAAATATTTCGATGCCGTTTACTTTTATAAAACGACGCGCAAAATCTACAATGTCTTCTTCACCAGTAATTTTTACAATGCTTTCTACCGTATCACCGAGTTGCGGATATCTTTCAAGTTGGGCCTCCAATACTTCCCATGTTGCGGTAGCATCTGCTTCTGCGCCATGTGCACCTTCTAATACTTTTGAACAATAAAATTTATACGCAGCACTTAATGTACGCTGCTCCATCATGTGAAATACTTTTTGAACATCCACGAGCTTTATTCCATCGATAGAAAATTCGATTCCCGCTCTTAAAAATTCTTCGATGAGCATAGGTACGTCAAAACGGTTGCTATTATAACCGCCTAAATCACAATTTTCTAAAAACTGTTTGATCTCATTTGCAATTTGCTTAAAAGAGGGTGCGTCTTTAACCATCTCATCAGAAATACCGTGCACCGCTGTTGCTCCGGCTGGAATTGGCATGAGTGGGTTTACCAATTTTCGTTTAATAACTTTACTGCCGTCCGGACTGATTTTTACAATGGCAATTTCTACAATTCTGTCAGTACTAACGGTGATACCCGTTGTTTCTAAATCAATAAATGCGATGGGTCTAGTTAATTGCAATTTCATATTTGTTGTTAAATTAAAGTTGGCGTGAAGGAAGGTAAATCAATTCCATCATAATTTCCACTACTCATCAATACTAAATTTGTGTTAGCATAATCTTGCGCGCGGAGCCACTGTTCTAATTCCGACTTGTCCGTCATAACAAGTAGCCCATTTTTATCAAACCCTTCTACCACATAGTTTTCAGGAAGTTCGGGAAGTCCTTTTATGTGTAGCGCATGTTTCGAATAAAATACAACAGCGGTATCTGTTTTTTCTAGCGCCCCTTTATACTGATGCATAAATTCTTTGTTGAGGCTACTATAGGTATGTAGTTCTAATACACCTATTAATTTTCTAGAAGGAAACTGTTGTTTTACTGCCTCAATGGTGGCAATAACCTTACTTGGCGCATGCGCAAAATCTCTGTATATATTACAGTGTTCATTGCTTGCCAATAGCTCAAGTCTTTTAGATGCTCCGGTAAAATTGGCCATGGCATGCACAAAATCTTTAGCCGTAATACCTAATTCGGCGCAAGCATAATAAGCCGCCTGCATGTTAAGTAAATTGTGATCACCAAAAACACTCAGTGGACCTTCTGCACCATCAAGCGTTACATAAGTTTGTCCATTTGTGATTTGGTGCGCAGGCACTTTGTATGGAATGTATCTAATATTGTCACGTTTATTTGAAAGCACTAACTTATTCAGTACTTCATCTGTTTCGTTATAAATGAGCACCCCACCCGCTTCAATTTTATTCATGAAAATCACAAACTGTTCCAAATAAAATTCGAAAGTTGGAAATACATTGATATGATCCCAGGCAATGCCCGTTAAAATAGCCACATGCGGAAACAAAAAGTGAAACTTAGGTTGTCTTAATAATGCACTAGCTAAATATTCATCCCCCTCGCAAACAATGGTTGGTGCATTGGTTACTTTAACAGACTGATCAAACCCCGCAAGTTTTGCACCCACTAAGTAATCAAAGTCTTGATGACAAGTTTTGAGTACATGCATAATCATACTGGTGGTGGTGGTTTTGCCATGGCTTCCACCTACAACGACCCTCTTTTTTTGCTGGCTTTCGTGGAAAATATACTCAGGAAAAGAATAAATAGATAGCCCCAGTTCCTGCGCTTTTATCAGTTCTGGATTGTCGGCCTTGGCGTGCATACCCAGAATTACGGCGTCCAAATCTGGGGTAATGAGGTCTGGCTGCCAGCCAAAAGCACTGGGCAACAAGCCTTTATCTCTCAAATGCGTGAGCGCAGGTTCAAAAATCTCGTCATCGGTACCGGTAACCTGGTACCCTTTTCCTTGTAATGCAATGGCCAATTGATGCATGACACTCCCTCCAATGGATATAAAATGAACCTTCATACTAAAAAATTAAACTTTTCGTTAATATATTTAACAGAACTATACATCCAGGTAAGCCTCATTTGAAACCAAATAAGTATCTTTGGAGTATAGAGTACAGAAACAAAACGCTTAACCTATCCTTTTAGTATGAAAAAGACCACTGCACTTCTTTTTTTATTGTTAGTTGGTGCCACATTTATGGTTTCCTGTAATGCTTCAAAAAGCAGAGGATGCCCAACTACCAATCCACGTTATTTTAGACCTTAACGCATTTCTTTTCTCCCCTTATTATGGATTGGAATCATTTATCGAGTATCGATCAACTCGAAGCCATAGCAACTGAATCATTTAATACACCCCAAGTACTTTTTAAACATAGTACCCGTTGTAGCATTAGCTCTATGGCACTGAATCGATTAGAAAGTAGTACCCCTCCAACGGGTGTTGATTTTTATTTGCTTGACTTACTACAACACAGAAATATTTCCGCAGCGATTGCCGAAAAATTTAAAGTACACCACGAATCTCCACAGGTACTTGTTATTATTAATGGTGAATGCACTTACGACGAAAGTCATATGGGTATTTCAATGGATGAAATTACAGCGCAAACAGCCTAATTATTTGCTGAACTGATTTTTAACAATTTTCAATTACCACTGCGGTAGCGCCTCCACCTCCATTACAAATTCCAGCAGCACCATATTTACCGGACTTATCTTTTAAAGCATGAATCAGTGTTACCACAATTCTTGCCCCACTACATCCAAGCGGATGACCCATCGATACAGCACCTCCTTTAATATTTACTTTTGCAGGATCTAGCTGCATGATTTGTGTATTGGCAAGCCCTACCACCGAAAACGCTTCGTTGAGTTCAATGCAATCTAAATCTGCAGTGGTGATGCCCGCTTTTTCAACCGCTTTTGGAACAGCAAGTGCAGGTGCCGTTGTAAACCATTCTGGAGCCTGTTCAGCGTCGGCATAACTTTTTAAAATTGCTATTGGTTTAATACCTAGCGCCTCCGCTTTTTCTTGACTCATAAGTACCACAGCTGCCGCTCCATCATTCATGGTAGAAGCGTTTGCTGCTGTAATGGTGCCGTCTTTTATAAATGCAGGTTTTAAGCCTGGTATTTTTTCAAACTTTACATTAAAAGGTTCTTCATCTTTTGCAAACAATATCGGTTCGCCATTTCTTTGCGGAATAGGAACTGGAACAATTTCTGCATCAAATCCACCCGATTCCCAAGCGGCCCTACTTTTTGTATAACTCGCTACTGCAAATGCATCCTGATCTTCCCTGGTAAAATTATATTTGCTGGCACACAGTTCTGCTGCGTTACCCATTGCATATTGATGATAAACATCTGTTAATCCATCTTTTGCAAGCCCATCGGAAAGTGTTGTGTCTCCATATTTATTCCCCCAACGCATAGCGCCTGCATAAAACGGCACACTACTCATATTTTCCATACCACCCGCCACTACCACAGAGGCGTCACCTAACAAAATAGCCTGTGCACCCTGCGCAATCGCTTTCATACCGCTCGCACAAACTTTATTTATGGTCGTACAAATAACAGTATCCGGAAGCCCTGCAAATTTTGCCGCCTGACGCGCAGGCGCTTGACCCAAATTGGCTTGCAGCACACAACCCATTAATACTTCATCCACGTCGCTTCCTTTAATGCCTGCACGCTCAACAGCTGCCTGTATAGCAGTAGCGCCAAGTTTTGTAGCAGAAATATCTTTAAGAGAGCCACCAAAACTACCAATGGGCGTTCTTACCGCAGAAACAATGTAAACAACTGTCTTTTTCATAGGATTTATTTTCACTGTAAAGATAAATCATTGATCGGCTAAATTAAACGACCTTTATCATAAATCTTTTCCCATGAAAATAGCCCATATACAAACAGAAATTGATGCAAGTTATTTGTATAGTCAGTTAGCGGCTCATGAAGAAGACCCCATTATTGCAAAGGTTTATAAAGAAATGAGTGATATTGAAAAATCCCATGCGGTGCTCTTTGCAAAAAAAGAAAACACTTCATTGGAAGGCTTTTTAAAACCTTCTTGGCGCGCGAAAACCTGGAACTTGATTGGTAAAGTTTTTGGATACGATTATGTACTTGGTGCCATGATGGATACCGAGAAAAGTATTGCAGCAGCTACCCTTGCCGGAAAAGAAAAAAACAATATGGCCACACTGGGTACCGAAACAACGCAC
>CAJBRT010000146.1 GCA_903958045.1 uncultured Bacteroidota bacterium
CGGCCAATACGACCAAATCCATTGATTGCTACTTTAACTGTACTCATTTGATTGCTTGTTTATTTATATAATAACGTAAAGAAGATGCAAATTTACACCGAATAGCAGAATTAGCCCCTTTTTTTTAAAATATAACTGAGAAATATTTGGGAAAGAAACCCTCACCCCTTATTTTTGCGTCCCGAATAACACATTTGGGATCTGGAGCGTTCGTCTAACGGTTAGGACCTCAGGTTTTCATCCTGGTAATACGGGTTCGATTCCCGTACGCTCTACAAAGCCTCCCATGCAAATGGGAGGCTTTTTTATTGCGAAGCCGCGAAACAAGCTTGCTTGATTGAGCGGATGAGCATTAAAAAAGCCAAACGAACACGTAGTGTTTGTTTGAAAGGCTTTGGGTAAGGTGCCCACCGAGGAAGACAATGCGAAGCATTGGCAGTCCCGTAGCTGCCAGTCCCACAATCCCTATCCCCCACACCCTATTATTTTAGTACAAATACATCATTGACTTGCATCCCATCTTACGTAGCTTTAAAAATTACACGAAAAAGAAATTAGAATATTTTTCTATTATTCAGAATTTTATTCTATTTTTATAAAATACGCTCTATGATCATTATTTCTAAATCTATACTTAATGATTATTGCGCAAAACATCCTGAAACTTACGAACATATATTAAATTGGTACCAAGAATCAAGAAAATCAAATTGGAGGAATTTTAGCGATTTAAAAAAGAGCTTTAATTCTGCGGATAATGTTGGCAATGACAGATACGTCTTTAACATTAAAGGCAACCATTATAGAATTGTTGCCTTGATAATTTTTAAAGTGAGGACAGTTTTTATCTTATTTATTGGAACACATAAAGATTACGATAAAATAGACGCTTCTTCAATAACCTATCAAAAAAGATAAAAATGGAAATTAACATAAAATCAAAAAAAGAATATCACCAAATGATGGTGACTATTTATACGCTAATGAATAAAGGGGAAAAGAAACTAACAAAGCTAGAATTAACTAAACTTTCCCAACTAACAAAAGCAGCAGCGCTTTATGAAGAAAAAAACATGAGCCTAACTCCTATCAAGGAACCCGAAACCTTGAGCGAAATAATTGAACTCAAATTGTTTCAGTACAAAATGACACAAGCTAAACTAGCAGACCAAATAGGATTAGCAAAATCAAAAGTTTCTGAAATACTTAATGGAAAACGCAAAGCAGATATCCCTTTCCTAAAAGGGGTTCATAAGGTATTAAATATAGATGCAGGCTTACTACTTGAAAAAACTGAATAAATAGGCCTTCAAATTGACTTTGACATTGAAGAAAAACTTACACTATTAGGCGCCGAGCTAAAACTCATCAAAAGATATTCAGCGAATAAGTGAGTCTTATTATTCTACAATAAGTTTCTGTTGCTCCACTATAAAATCGAATGAAAGTTCTACCAGTTTTTTCCCATTTACAATAGCATCCCATGGCTCGTGTCCTCTATTTACAAGCGTGTGTAATTTATACATAGCACCTGTTGACATGTATATGTCCCTTAATTCAGTTGCACTCGTATATTTTACTGTAGAATCTGCTGTACCATGAGCAATCATCATTGGAGCATCTGAGCGGTCAAAACGTTGATATTTATAAATATTATTTGCAGAAGTTACAGCGACACCGCTACCCCAGAAATCTAAAATCGTTTTTATGGTGTACGTCTTATTCAAATTGGTAGTTGCCAAGGTAGGGTCAGTATCCAAAGATATTTCGTTTGTAAAATCTGTTGTATTTGTTATTCCTAGCGTAGTGGCTACAATTGCACCAGCCGAACCGCCACCCGCTGTTATGTAATTTGTATCTATGTTGTATTTGTTTGCATTTGCTATCAGCCATCTAATTGCAGCCTTTGCATCTCTATGTGCCGGATACATAGCCAGGAATTGAGATTGGTTAGCAGATGGTACACTGTTTTGTGCATATTGAATCCATTGCGTAGGTACAGTACCCTTATCTCCCAGTAATCGATAGTTTATAGAAAAAGCTACCCAACCTCTTGAGGCAAAGTAATTTGCAAGATTTACGATGTTAACGTCACTTTTATCGCCGGCGTAAAATCCTCCTCCATGAATTAATAATATAGCTGGGCGTTTTTTAGAATTATCTGCAGGTTTATAAACATCTAATTTTAAATCTACAATTGAATAATAAGCACTATTTAATGCCTGATGACTGAGCCCTTGAGAATAGATGATATTTTTTTCAACTATTACCGTATATGTTGATGCCGATTTAACAGACATCGGATTCTGAAAATTAGATTCTTTACTTTTATCTTTATTACAGGAGGACAGCGTAATCAGTACTAATACTATTTTCAATAATTGCTTCACGGATTTTTTTTATTTATCTCCAATACTAACCAACCAGCAATCAAAAGTCTTATAATTACTTTTTGGTTGGAGGGATCTGATCAACTTGAACTTTAACTTGATTTACTATTTCCGCTTGTAAAGAGTCAATACTTTTTGTAACAAAAACTACATCTTGATGTGATAAATTACTGTTGTCAACTATTTGACGAATCAATGAAAGCTTTTGATAATGTTTGTTGATATCTACTTCTGAAAATTTCAAAGTAAATATTTTTTCAGCTGTAAATGCTGTTAAACACATTATTGACATTCCGAAAAAAATTCCTTTTAAAAAGTTTTTTGAGTTTTTCATTTTTTGAATTATTTAAAATTTAAACTATTAAAAATGCCTAATAGCACGAACTAAGACACCTGCGTTGTTCTTTTGGGTTTGGTTATTAGTATACCCATCCTTGAATTTAACCGTCCAAGCACCGATATTAGTCATCTCTGTAGAACTCCAATACCACCATTCCCCTATTGACATATTTAAACCTGACAGTGATTTTTGATTGAAAAGCAATGTAAGTTCGTGATATGAAGGCAAATACCAATCAGCATATCTTACATTATCAACGGTAACAGAATAATTCATACATACAGATGCTGCATTATCACTGTTTGAGTTAGAATAGGAAGCAATTACGGCCGTATTGTTTCTACCAGCACCTATACCATCTCCAAATGTCCTAATAGTACTACTTACTCCCCAAATCACACCATTAGATTGATTTGTAGTAGCTGCAATGAGCCCATGTTGTCCATTATCATACACGTAAAACACAATTCCTCCACCATAGGATTCCCCTACATAATGTGCTGCTGGCAAAGTACCATACGTTCCATTTGCCATTAAAGCTTGTGTTGCGGTTCCTCCACTTACAACGAAACTCGAAGCAGTTACTTTTCCACTTGTTTTTACATCAGTTACTGAAGTATTACCTAATTGAATAGTGTTGCTTGCAGATACGCTTGCATTCGCTCCAATTGCAGTTGCATTTGTCAAATTGTTCGCAAACACATTAGCATTCATACCAATAGCAGTATTATAGGTGCCCGTTGTGTTGGTTATTAAACTATTATTACCAACCGCAGTATTAAATGAACCACTAGTATTAAATTTCATTGAACTATTACCTACTGCCGTATTTAAATTTGACGTCCCATAAGTAGTTAGTGCAGAATCACCAATAGCAGTGTTGTAACTTCCATATCCTCCAAATAAGGCATAATATCCAAAAGCATTATTACTAGTTCCAGTACTACTACTATTTAATGTATAATGCCCAACTGAAGTGCTAAATTGTCCAGTTCGATTATTAGATAAGGCACTTGTCCCAATTGCTAAGTTCGCAGTTCCTGTAGAAAGAGTTGTATGAAAATTACCAGATCCAATTGCTAAGTTAGATGATACATTACCATTGCCTTTACCAATTGTATAGCCATTTGCTATTAAATCACTATTGAATGTTTTAGCCCCATAAAATGTTTGTGCATTTATACTTACTAGGCCTCTAGTGGTAGACGTTGCTCCAGCATCAGGAATATTAAAAGTATGTGTTGAGCCAGAACTAGAAATATTAAAATCTGTACCAGTTAAACCTGTTGTCAAAGAATGTGTTCCAGAAGTAATTCCATTTAAAGAATATAAACCATTACTTCCCCAGCTTGGGATTCCTGATGCTAAGGTTAGCACTTGACCATCGGTACCTTTAGTTAATTTACTTAAAGTATTAGCAGCACTTGCATAAAGAATATCACCTGTTGCATAAGTACTTTGACCTGTACCACCATTAGTTGCAGTTAAGGTTCCCGCTAAAGTTACAACTCCGCTTGAAGCAGTACTAGGTGTTAATCCAGTAGTACCACCAGAAATTGTAGTTACTCCTCCACTAGAAGGTGTTGCCCATGTTAAAGTTCCATTTCCAGTAGTACTCAATATCTGTCCACTGGAACCATGGGTATTTGGATAAGTAACTGTACCAGTGGTTAGTGCACCGCTGGTTATTACACTAGTTATACTTCCATTACCTAATCGAATCGTATTATCAGTAGTCACTGATGCGCCATTTCCAATAGCAGTTGAATTTGTTAGACCGTCAGATATAGAAGCTCCATTTCCTATAGCAATTAAATTGGAACCAGTTTGATTTGCTGAAAGGGCACTATTACCAATTGCAATATTATTTGATCCACTTCTATTCTCCCTTAATGAATTATACCCAAGGCCAATATTGTGACTTCCAGTGTTATTATATCTGAACCCTTCCGAACCCATGGCAATATTATTACTACCTGTGGTATTATCCATGCCTGTATTTTGACCAAAAATAAAGTTATCAGTTCCTGAAGAATTACTATTCAAGGTGTTTACATTACCAAATGCTACGTTAGAAATAATAGAGTTTTTCCCCGCTTTAAGGCTAACACCATTAAAAGTAGATGCAGAAACATTGCCAGATGTGACAATTTCACCACTTGTATTTACTTTAGTAAC
>CAJBRT010000147.1 GCA_903958045.1 uncultured Bacteroidota bacterium
AGTTTTATTTTTAATGATTTTGAAAGTGGCAAAAGAAAAACATTGTATTAATTATGAGTAAGAAAATCGATATTAAAAAAATTGTAACACTTGGTGATTTAAAAAAATCGGGATACAAGCCTAAATCAATTAAGGATGAAGTGCGCGATAATTTAATTGCCAGTATTCAAAATAAAGAAAATGCATTTGAGGGCATTTTGGGTTATGAAGACACCGTTATACCAGATGTAGAACGCGCCCTTTTAAGCCGTCACAATATTTTGTTTTTAGGGCTTCGTGGCCAGGCAAAAACCAGGATGGCACGTCAAATGGTGGACTTACTTGATGAGTATATCCCTACTATTGCCGGATCTGAGGTAAATGACGATCCTTTGCAACCCCTTAGCCGTTTTGCCGAAGATCTAATAGCAGAGCATGGCGACGAAACCCCCATTCACTGGGTACATAAAAGTGCCCGATATGGTGAAAAACTAGCCACACCAGATGTAAGCGTATCAGATTTAATTGGTGACATTGATCCTATTAAAGCGGCTAATTTAAAACTCAGTTTTGCAGACGAAAAAGTCATTCACTACGGTATTATCCCAAGAAGCAACCGCTGCATATTTGTGATCAATGAGCTTCCCGATTTGCAAGCAAGAATTCAGGTTTCTTTATTTAATATTTTACAAGAAGGCGATATACAAATTAGAGGTTTTAAACTTCGTATGCCACTTGATATTTTATTTGTGTTTACAGCAAACCCCGAAGACTATACCAACAGAGGAAGTATTGTTACGCCATTAAAAGATAGAATAGAAAGTCAGATACTTACACACTATCCAAAAACGATTGAAACATCACTTGCTATTACGGAGCAAGAAGCCAATATTTTACCTGCACAAAAAGATAAAGTAGAAGTGAGTGATTTAATAAAAAGACTCATCGAACAGGTTTCTTTTGAAGCAAGAACCAACGAGTTTGTAGATAAAAAAAGTGGTGTGAGTGCGCGTTTAACAATCGCTGCGTATGAAGCAGCAGTAAGTAGTGCAGAGCGTAGAGCTATTATTCACAACCAAGCCAACACGCAGGTTTGGATTAGTGATTTGTCGGGTATTATACCTGCTATCACTGGAAAAATTGAATTGGTATACGAAGGTGAACAAGAAGGTCCTTACGAAGTAGCGCTTAATTTATTAAACAAATCAATTCGCACTGTATTTGTTACCTATTTCCCCAATCCGGATGATGTAAAAAAACGCAAGGCACCAAAAAAATCAGCTGCCAATGCGCCAGAACAAAAGCAACCCGAAAATCCGTATGCATCTATTGCAAAATGGTTTGATTCGGGCAATCATCTCGATTTATTTTTAGACATGAAAGATGAAGATAAAATAATCGAACTCTATAAAGTGGACGGTTTATTTGGACTTGTTAAAAAACATTTCCCGCAAGCTGGTGAAAAGCAATCTGCATTACTCATGGAGTTTGTGCTTCACGGTCTTTCATCTTATTCAATCATCAGCAAAAAAATGATTGATGGTAAAATTGAATTCAATGACATGATGGGAAGCATGATTAATCTGGGCGATATGGGCATGGATGATGACGCTTTCAATGATTATGCGTAAATTGAATCAAGAAGCAGTTTTCACATCATAATATTTAAGTATGTATAAGCGCACTCCATTTTATAAAACGTATCTATTAGGTTTTTTGGTGGCTTGTTTATTTTGCGCAAAACCTACCACAGCACAATCCGATTCATTGTTACAACAATTAATCAGTGAAAATAAAGTAGACTCAAGTTTAATACAGCCGCCTGCCAAAATGCTTTTTACGCAGCGCGTACTATGGGGCACCAACGGATTCTTAAAAAATAGGTATAGCGGTAATGATATGGTGGCCAACAAACAAAAAGACCTCAAAATCAGAAGGACCATGTTGCAGCTTCACCAGATTGGTGGCTTTGTTACACTTGGTGGCATGGTTGCACAGGGAATTATTGGAAGTCAATTATACAAAGGCGATTATAAAGTAAAAGACCTACACGAAAACATGGGCATGGCCGTAAACTTAACCTATGGTTTTACAGCTTTAAACGGGCTTTTTGCACCACCCTCATCGTTTAGCCGCGACAAAAAAATAACTTCTATTCGTTTGCATAAATGGCTAGCCGTGCTGCACCTTTCGGGCATGATTGCAACCAATATACTTGCTACACAAATAGAAGACAACGCGTCTTTAAAGCCAATCCACCGTGCAGCAGCATATGTAAGTTTTGCAAGTTTAGCAACAGCACTCATTGTCATAAAATTTTAAATTATGCTACACTATATTCTTTTAAATCTTTTGATGTCTGTATTTTTTCAGGCACCTACTTACGACATTGCAAGCTCTAGTATTACTTACACCATGAAGCATAAATTGCATGCCTGGGATGGAACAAGTAAGCAGGTAAATGTGGCAAGCAAATGGAACGGCGATAAACTAGAACAAATTTCTGTGCTCGCAAAAGTGAGCAGTTTTAATAGCGGACTATCAAGTAGAGATAGTCATATGATTGAAGTGCTTGATGCACTTACCCTGCCTAATATTACATTTAGTAGTACAAATATTAAATACACCGGCGCCGAAATACTCGTAACAGGAAAATTACAATTTCACGGAGTTACCAAAGAAGTACAATTTGCGGTAAAGTCTAAAAAAGAAAACAATCAGTGGCTCTATGAAGGTGAATTTCCAGTGCTTTTAGAATCTTACAATGTTAAAAGGCCTAGCTTACTTTTTGTAAAAGCAGACGACCTCATGAAAATTAGATTTGTACTGGTTTTTAAAGACAAATAGTTAGCCTACCCTTCAACATTATCGCTACCTGCTTGTTTAACAGGTATGTCAGTGCAAGCCGCCATCATATTTCCGCATCAGCTTTTTAAAAAATCAGCACTGCTGGATAAAAACAAGCGCCACTATTTAGTGGAAGAGCATCTGTTTTTTACACAATATCCCTTTCATAAAGAAAAGCTGGTGCTCCATAGGGCGTCTATGAAAGCCTATGAGCAGTACCTAGTACAAAACGGTTTTGAGGTAGCGTATATAGACAGCACAAACGAGCTTCATGATTGTAGGTTGCTCACTGGTTATTTAGCCAAGCAAAAATGTGTCGATATCTCCATCATAGATCCTGTCGATTATTTATTAATGAGGCGAATTAAAAGGGCTTGTGCATCTGACAATATAGCCTTGCAGATATTAGAAAGCCCAAGCTTTTTAAATACGCTTTCTAGCACGCAAAATTATTTTGACTCCAAAAAAAAATATTTCCAAACAGATTTTTATACCGCGCAAAGAAAGCAGCGTAGCCTATTACTAACACCGGACGGTAAACCAGAAGGAGGCAAATGGACATTTGACGCAGAAAACCGCGCCAAATTTCCAAAAAAAGAAATTGTGCCCGCGCTTCCTTCAAGTGTTTCAAATAGCGAACTAGAAGAAGCAGAAGCGTATGTTCAAAAAAACTTTGCAAACAAT
The DNA here is from genome assembly GCA_903958045.1 of uncultured Bacteroidota bacterium. Classification (GTDB taxonomy): domain Bacteria; phylum Bacteroidota; class Bacteroidia; order Chitinophagales; family Chitinophagaceae; genus Sediminibacterium. The sequence goes on from CAJBRT010000147.1 coordinate 3,511, forward strand.
TATGGATCCATTCATACCAGTCATTTGTTTGCTACCAACTTTGAGGATGCCCAAAAATGGCTTAATATTTTTTTAGCAGAACGTTTTGAAAAATTTGGAATATATGAAGACGCTATTGTAGAAAAAGAATCGGTTTTATACCATTCTGTGCTGTCACCCATGTTAAATATTGGCCTTCTCACACCGCAGCAAATTATTGATGAAACAATACGTGTGAGTACTACAAAAAACATTCCACTTAATTCATTAGAAGGGTTTATTAGACAAATAGTGGGCTGGCGTGAATTTATTAGACTTGTATATGAGCGGGAAGGAACAAAGCAGCGCACTACCAACTACTGGAAATTTACAAGAAAAATTCCTAAATCGTTTTGGACCGGCGATACCGGTATAGCACCAATAGATAGTACCATTAAAAAGATTTTAAAAACAGGCTATGCACATCATATAGAAAGACTCATGGTGCTCGGAAATTTTATGCTCCTCTGTGAATTTGATCCGGACGAAGTGCACAAGTGGTTTATGGAAATGTTTATTGATGCTTACGACTGGGTGATGGTGCCCAACGTTTATGGTATGACTCAGTTTGCCGATGGTGGCCTCATGACCACCAAGCCATATATTAGTGGTAGTAATTACCTCATGAAAATGAGTGATTATGAAAAGGGAACCTGGCAACCTATTTGGGACGGTTTGTTTTGGCGCTTCATGCATGTACACCGCAGCTTCTTTTTACAAAACCCACGCATAGGCATGCTCGTAAAAACATTTGATAAAATGACAGATCAAAAAAGAGACACGCATTTACAAATAGCCAACAATTATTTACAATCATTAGACAAGTAAAACATGAACACCACTTTACATTTTGTTCAGTTAATGGAAATGGAGCAGCGAAAAAGAGCGCAGTTCATCAATAGCATTAGTGGATTTAGAAGTGTTGCACTTATTGGCACTACAGATACAAAGGGGCAAACCAATTTGGCCATATTTAGTTCAATTGTTCATCTTGGTTCCAATCCACCCCTATTAAGTTTTATTATGCGTCCCGATTCTGTGGAGCGGCATACACTTACTAATATTTTGGAGACCGGTTTTTATACCATTAACCATATTAATGCCGGTATCTATGAAAAGGCGCACCAAACCTCGGCCCGTTATCCTAAAAACGTATCAGAATTTGATGCAACAGGGCTAACGCCCGTATTCAAAAATGATTTTGTGGCACCTTTTGTTGCCGAAAGTCATATTCAAATAGGCATGGAATTTAAGGAGCGAATAAATATTAGTATCAATCAAACGAGTATGATTATTGGTGAAATAAAATTTGTGCACTATCCTGATAACTGTTTACTGGATGATGGATTTTTAGATATCGAAAAGGCTGGAACCATTACTAGTTCAGGTGTAGATAGTTATCATACTACCCAATTACTTCAAAAACTCGAATATGCTAAGCCTTAATAATGATCCGCTAACCCTATTTCCTACTAGTTATGATTTGATTGTTGAGCGAATCAATGCTATAAGTCCAATTAAGTATGCCAAAACAAGAAATTTTATTAATGGGGATGTTACCTATTTATCGGCGTATATATCAAGGGGTGTAATTAGCGTTCAGCAAATCAAGGAAGCTGTTTTGCAAAAAGGATATAAGCCTTACGAGATTGAAAAATTTTTACAGGAACTTGCTTGGCGCGAATATTATCAGCGGGTTTGGCAGGTAAAAAAAGAGGAACTGTTTACTGATTTAAAACAAACACAACCAGATTTTTTACATTATCAAATTCCTACTGCTATTGTACATGCGGCAACAGGTATAAAAGTAATTGATGATCATATCAATACTTTTTATAGCACTGGATATTTGCACAATCATATCAGAATGTATTTGGCATCTATGGTTTGTAACAACGCAAAATCGCACTGGCTAACACCCGCGCGTTGGATGTATTATCATTTACTAGATGGCGACCTTGCAAGCAATAGTTGTAGTTGGCAGTGGGTAGCCGGTAGTTTTTCATCAAAAAAATATTACTGCAATCAGGAAAATATCAATAAGTATACGGATACAAGTCAGGTGCAAACTTTTTTAGATGATAGTTATGAGCGTATCGCTACAATGCCCGTCCCTAATGCATTAGAAGCCATAACCCCACTAGATGTAAAAACAAACTTACCATATACAGAGGTCCCCAAGTTAGACACTTCTAAGCCAACGTTACTTTACAATAGCTACAATTTAGATCCACTTTGGCGCGCCACAGACAATGTAAACAGGGTGCTATTATTAGAACCGTCTCACTTTCATAAATATCCTGTAAGTGAAAAAGTGATCGATTTTATTATTGGACTATCAAAAAATATAGACGGTATTATTGTTTATGTTGGAGAAATTGATGCAATCATCAAGCAATATGCGGACCTTACGATTTCAAATGCATTTATCTCAAAAGAACATCCGGCATTTAACTATTACCCAGGCATAAAAGATAACAGAGATTGGATGTTTCCAAACACCGAAGGTTATTACCCGTCTTTTTTTAGTTTCTGGAAAAAAGGAATGAGTTCAAAAAATAAAAAGTAATTTATTTTTTACTAGGACGCCAAGCACCTAAAATTTTCTCATTACTATAAGCAAGCGCTTGCTCACTCGTTAATTGTTTAGACCAACTAACTCTTTTTTGTGAACTACCACCGGGTCCTTTGCTATTATACTCTGCGTATCTAGCTGTTAATTCGTTGGCTGAATTTTTCCAATTATTCCACCCCTCTTCTATTATGTGCTGACCCATCCAGCAGTCTAAATAGGTTACACTAGCGGTTGGTGACCACGGCCTTCCAAGAGACACTTTATTGATGGCACTATCTGCGGTTAGTTTGCAGCGTTTAAATACAAATCCAAAAGGAATAATTGAATTGGTAGAGGCAGCCGTAACGTGTGAATTTTTCTTGCTATGAATATGACAATCTTCAAACACCGCGGTAGCTGCTCCAAAAATAAAATCGGTGGTGCCTTCTATGTAACAGTCTTTAAAATACTGCTTGACGCCATTGCCACTTAAAAACAACACATCCTGAAAACCCGTCATTTTGCAATTAAAAAAACTGGCCCGGTTGCCTTCAACCCTTACTGCTACGGCCTGTCCAGCGGTAAAACCTGCCTGATTGCTAAAACTGATGTTTTGTGCTTGAAAATCGTTTCCATAAATAAATACAGTAGCACAGGTCCAGGTATTTAGGGTGTCACCATCGGGTGTTTTAACACCAGCATGGTTATTAAAATTGATAACAGTAGTATTTACATCTTCACCAATCAGTGTAATATTTGATTTACTGGCATCCACAACCACCACTTCATGATACACCCCTGCTTTCACAAAAATTTTAACGGGCTTTGTGTTGCCCGATGGAATGGCATTTAATACCTCCTGTATGCTATGGTATTTTGAAGAATTATCTTTTGAAACCGTGTATTGAAAAGATTGTGCAGATAAATAAAATGAAAAGCATGAAGCCAATAAACACAGTAAAATTCTCATAAACATTTTTTGTAACCCACTCAAAGTACAAAAAAGTTTACAATCACTTTAATTCAAATAGAAAATTGTTTATTCGACTTTAATTGATTCAGAACCCCTAAATAAACTTCTTCTATTGATAATTCACGTTCAGAAAGATGAGAGATGTCTTCCTCTTCTATGTTTTCTAAACCAAATTTTGGCATTAGTAGTTCAGCGTTATCTCCAATTTTTTGTGGCTCAATAACTGCTACAAGCTTACTTTGATTTTTTAGATACGGTTTTCGCATATCGTTTAATTTGAACTAAAATTATGTAGGTACTGTTAACTTATTGTAAACTTATTATTTCCTAATTGTTAATTTACAATTCTATCTGCACAGCAACTGCTGGCAAATGCTTCTGGTTTAACTTTAATATTGAATCCCATTCCAAGTATATATCCCATACTATCTTTTAAGGCCTCATTACTCTTAAATTGTGGATTTGTATTGATATCGGCATGAATTTCCATTTCTACATGGTGTTCAATAAAAAGATCGCAAAGCTCGTAAGCAATTTCTACGCTTTTGGAAACTTCTAAAAGCATTCTTTCTTTGATATGATATTTTTTAACTGTTTTATCATTATGAATGTACATGAAACCTCCATTATGTTCTCTCAAAAAAACAATCACGGTAGCAAATTCAGTAAAGTCACCTTTCACTTGACTATCCGTCCCAATACACACTTTTAATTTTTTATTATTTGCGGTTTCAATTTCAAGCACTTTTTTTACAGCTTCTTTAATGGGAAGCTCTATTTTTTCTCCATTTAGTTTACGCCAGTACATGATTGTATTTTGTACAAAAGTTACTGCATTCTCATTTTTTTTAGTGAAAAGTCTATTAAGATTTTGTTAACAAACTCATATATTAAATCAGTGAATACAATTGCCGGCTTTTTGTTACCTTGAATCTAAATTCAACATTTTGTGAATATTAAATTACTTAAAAATAGGTCTGATATTGGTGCAGGAACAAGGGGTTCAGATTTGGGTATCGATGCACTTGAAATTGCTGCCATCAATCAAAACAACGATTTTTTTCATAGACATTTGTTTCAAGACATAGTTACACACAACGAAACTATTTATCAAAAAAATACCAACAGTTTTGCAAAACGAATTGAACATGTAGCAGAGCAGTGTAACCG
>CAJBRT010000148.1 GCA_903958045.1 uncultured Bacteroidota bacterium
GGACACTTACATTAATAGAAGAAATTGAACGTGTATCAGAACATTATCTTAAACATTTAGAAGGTACAGATGGATTGTATGAAATTAGAATTCAATTAGGAAACGATATTTTTAGAATATTCTGTTTTTTTGATGCAGGAAAACTAATTATAATAACAAACGGATTTCAAAAAAAGACACAAAAAACGCCAAAACAAGAAATTGAAAAGGCGTTAAAAATTAAACAAGAGTATGAAAACGAGAAATAACACTTTTACCTTGGAACAATTTAAGGAAAAGAACTATGGTGCTAAGGGAACTTTAAAGCGTGAGAAATTAGAAGCAGGCTACCAAAATTTCAAATTGGGTGCATTGCTTCAAGAAGCAAGGTTAGGTGCAGGATTAACGCAAGAAGAATTAGCTGTAAAAGTGGGCACAACAAAATCTTATATTTCTAAATTAGAAAACGACATTAAGGAGGTAAGGCTTTCTAATCTTCAAAAAATTGTAGAATTAGGATTAGGAGGAAAATTGGAGCTTTCAATTAAGATATGAGCATAGACTGGAGAAAACGCACATATTGACCATGCTATATCGCTCTCATTTGACCATTTTTAGCATTGATAATCAACATGAAAAGGGGGTCAAAGAAAAACGCTATGGAGTGGTCAACGACTGCGTATTTTCCATACAGTTACCATTTTTTAATTTTTTAAATGTGGTTATTAAATAGCGATTGCTCTCTGCTCCCTGGGCCCACGGGGGTGCTTCGGAGGTCGCAGGATGAAGGAGGGGTAGTAATTGGGAGTACCCTTATAGTCTTTGCATAAGGGGGATAATCAATTTGATTATTGATAAGGGGTGCATTCTAATCAATTAAATTAGATGCAATTTATTTTATATGATTATTGTCTTACTTTTATACAAATAATTTATATGTTTAAAAAAGCATTTACATTTCTATTCTTGATTCCGACATTAGTTTTTTCTCAAAAGAATAAGGATATAGTAATGCCAATGGGAGAAGGGGTTTATATAGTTTCAAAAACAGGCGCAACTGGTTTAACAAGCTTAGGTACATTAAGAAGGAAAGCAATAGATGCTGCTAATGAGTTCGCAAAGAAAAGTAACTCCTTGGCTGAAGTGATTTCATATAATGAAACGCCTATGAGCTTTGGCGTACTTCCAAACATTGATTTAAAGTTTAGATTGGTGGCAAATTCAAAAAAATTAGCTGATTCAACTTCAAATACAATTTCTTTATCCTCGGGCTACAGTGCAAATGGAAAGGTTACTGATGCTCAAATAACGATCAAAAATCCCAAAGATGATTCTAACAAGAAACTAGAAAGACTAGAAAAACTTGGTAAATTGTATAAGGATGGAATTTTAAGTAAAGAAGAATTTGAAGCTGAAAAGAAAAAGATTTTGGCTGAAAACTAAATCTCTTTAAATAATTATTCATGTTTGACCTTTTATTACATTATTTGACAATAAGAAGGTTGACTTTTAAGAAAAAAAGGCTAATTCTTATTGGTAAAAAAATTGCCAGTACTCATGATTATAATGAACTTCTTGAATTATGTAGACTTTATAAGAAAGTGGAGGAGCAAGGCTGATTTTCAAATAATGCTTTAATAGAATGCTATATTTATTATGTCCACATTAGGCAGTAAATTGAAATCCTAAAAAAGTGGCCAAAATGGGGTGATGTGCATACATCAACTCTCGTTTGCATGTTTTTTTTAGCAAATAGCTTAATCTGTTATTACCATAATTTATCATTTGTTTGCCTTAACTTTATGTAGTTAAGAATCAATAGTTAATGACAAATCAGAACCCAGAACAGCAAGCCAGGGACAACATTGACAAGCAACTTATTGCATGTGGATGGATAATCCAAAATAAAAGGAATATTAACCTATCCAGTGGGGTTGGAGTGGCTGTTAGAGAATATTCTACTGAAGTGGGGCCTGCAGATTATGTTTTATTTGTAAATAAAGAGCCTGTAGGAATAATTGAAGCTAAAAGAGAAGAAGCAGCAGTTAAGTTTTCTGTTCATGAACAACAAGTTGAGGATTATGCCACTGCAAAACTTAAGTACATTGACCAAAAGTTGATACCATTTCTTTACTTAAGTACTGGAGCCTTAACAAGGTTTACAGATACAAGAGATCCAAATCCACGTTATAGGGAAGTGTTTACTTTTCATAGACCAGAAACTCTAGCTAAATGGTTTAGGAAGGACAAGTCATTAAGAACGAGAATGTCTCAAGATTTTCCAAGTTTAGATACTTCTGGATTAAGAGATTGTCAAATTGATGCAATCAATAACCTTGAAACTTCTTTTAAAAAGAATAGACCAAAGGCGTTAGTTCAAATGGCTACTGGCTCTGGTAAGACATTTACAGCAATTACATCTGTCTATAGATTACTTAAGCATGTAAAAGCTGAGCGTATTTTATTTATTGTAGACACTAAGAACTTAGGTGAACAAGCTGAAGGAGAGTTTAGAAAATATCAACCACAGGATGACAATAGATTATTTCCAGAATTATATGGGGTAAGTAGATTAACAAGTTCTTTTATTCCTGAGGATAATCAAGTTTATATTAGCACTATTCAGCGTTTATACAGCATTTTAAAAGGAGTTGATTTAGATGAAAGTGCTGAGGTGGATAATCCAAATGAGCAAAGTTCTTATGCAAAGGAGGCTTTGCCAGTAGTTTATAATGAGAGATTGCCAATAGAGTTTTTTGATTATATAGTAATTGATGAATGTCACAGAAGCATCTACAACTTATGGAAGCAAGTGCTTGATTATTTTGATGCATTTCAAATTGGACTAACTGCAACCCCTGACAACAGAACCTTTGGATATTTTAATCAGAATATTGTTTCAGATTATGGTTATGAAAAGGCTGTAGTTGATGGTGTATTAGTTCCTTATAATGTTTACACAATAGAAACTCAGATTACTAAAGATGGTGCTGCTATAAAAATGGGCGAGTTTGTTGATAAACGTGAGAAGCTTACTCGTAGAAAATTCTGGGAGACTGTTGATGAAGATGTAGAATATACTGGTAAGCAGTTGGATAAAGATATTGTTAACCCAAGTACAATAAGAACTATTATTAAAGAGGTAAAACAACAACTGCCTAACATGTTTCCAGATAGGCATGATGACAAGGGAGCATTTGAGGTACCTAAAATGTTAATATTTGCTAAGACAGATAGCCATGCTGAAGATATTATTGAAATAGTACGTGAGGAATTTGATGAACGCAGTGATTTTTGTAAGAAGATTACATATCAAAGCATTGACGACCCTAAGACTATCTTATCACAGTTTAGAAATGATTATTACCCTAGGATTGCAGTAACTGTTGATATGATTGCAACTGGCACAGACATAAGGCCTTTAGAAGTCCTTTTGTTCATGCGTGATGTTAAAAGTAGAAGTTACTATGAGCAAATGAAAGGAAGAGGTACTAGAACCTGTTCATTGGAAGAGTTAAAAGCAAAAGGAACACCAAGTGCAAAGTATGCAAAGGATCATTTTGTTATTATTGACGCAATTGGAGTGGAGCAGTCACAAAAGACAGATAGTAGACCTTTGGAAAAAGCCCCTTCTGTGTCGCTAAAAGAAGTATTACAAAGAGTTGCTGTGGGTGACAGAAGTGAAGAAATGATGTCAACACTTGCTAACAGATTACTGCGTTTAGATAAGCAGATTAATGATTTTGAAAAGCAAATATTTGTTGAAAAAGCTGAAGGTAAAGGGATTTCAGAGGTTGTAAGACAATTACTTTATGCTCATGATCCAGACACAAAAGAAAGCTTAGAGCAAAACATTAAACAAGAAAATCCTGGTATCTCTCCTCAACAGATAGAAGAGAAGGTAAAAGAGCAGCATAATGCTATATTAGAGCATGCAGTTAATGTGTTTCATAATCCAGAGTTAAGAGAGTTTATTATTGATGTACGTAAAAAGTATGATCAAATAATAGATAATGTAAACCTTGACACAGTTACTAATAGTGGCTGGGTTAAAGATCAACAAGCAGAAGCTGAAAAATTAATTCAAGATTTTAAAACTTGGATTGAAGAAAACAAAGATGAGATTACAGCTTTGCAAATATTTTATGATCAGCCATATAGAAGAAGAGAGCTGACTTACAAAATGCTAA
>CAJBRT010000149.1 GCA_903958045.1 uncultured Bacteroidota bacterium
GGAGAAAGTGTTGGGAAACAAGCACCAACAGGTTATTCAGAAAGAAACTATGATTTAAAAACAAAAATTAAAATTGATAACAAACAAGAGCTAACCATATCAAGTCAAAATACTACTCAAAAAAATATCCCCATTCATCATAAAATACTTTTAGAAAATTTTAGGGTCAATCAGATGGATGATCAAATTCACAACTTGCATTATGCAAAGTATAAATACAAGGGTAATAATAAATTGGTAAATGAATTAATAGTAAACACATCCATTCAAAGAGCGTTGGAAAACCGTTCACTTCAAAAAAATAATACGGTCATTATAAGAAATGAAAATGATACGATTCATACAACAGGCGTAACAGCTGAAATCATTTCAAAGCCAACTAGTTTTTGGACAATCAATACAGGTTTTGACTATTATAAAGACCGTGTTAACAGCATTGCAACTGAACTGAATACAAGTACTAGCCATCGAATTTTAAAAAGAGGCTTATACCCTAATAAATCGATATACAACAATAGCTCGATCTTTACTATTCATTATCTAACTGCTGGTAAATTTAAAATGATTACTGGCATTCGCTATAATTTTTTAAATATTAAAATAACGGACACAGATTTAGGAAACGTAGTATTAAAGCCCTCTGCACTTGTAACAAACTTTGGTCTCAACTACCAATTCAATAAAAATAATGCGTTATTTAGCTCATTTACGAGTGGCTACAGAGCACCCAATATTGATGACCTCGGAACCCTTGGTATTGTTGACTTTAGATACGAAATACCCAGTTACGATTTAAAACCAGAAAAATCATTAAACCTAGAAATCGGATATAAATACAATTCACCAAAAAGTAATTTTACTGTTTCTATGTTTAACATGAAATTAAAAGACATTATTGCGAGAGTTATCGTAGATGGGAAAGTAATAAATGGCTATAACGTTTATAATAAAAAAAATATAGAATCATCCTTTATCAAAGGAGCTGAATTATCCTATTCGCAGGTATTACCGTCAGGATTTATTGTACAAACAAACGCCACCTATACATACGGTCAAAATGTATCAAAAAACGAACCCATGAGAAGAATTCCTCCATTTTTTGGACAAACTTCTATTTCATGGAATCATAAAAATATTACCCTAGCATGCAGGCATCAATTTGCAGGTGATCAAACAAGATTAGCTAAGGGGGATATAGACGATAATAGAATTGGGAAATCTGGAACGCCCAGCTGGAATACACTTAATATTGATGCGAGCATACAATTAAAGTACCTAGATGTAAATTTTAACTTGATTAACCTGCTAGACGAAAAATATAAAACCCATGGTTCAGGTGTGTTTGGAATGGGGAGAGCCGCAGGTGTAACGGTTAGTTTCCATATGTAATCTTATTCCTGCCAACTAAATGTATCCGCTACAATTTGTTCTTTATTTTTTTGTAGATATTCCAAAAAAGCAGCAGCTGTTGGCGACAACTTCTTTCCCTTTAACCAAATTAAATTCCATGTTGTTTTAAAGGGAAGTCCTTTAACCGGAATAATTTGCAACTCATTACTCACAATTTCTTTACGAATACCAATGAATGGCATAATTGAATAGCCAAGGCCCGCCATCAGCGCCTGTTTCACAGCCTCATTAGAAGTAAGTTCTACTTTACGTAGCACCGTAATATTATTACTTTGTAAAAATTTTTCCATCAATTGTCTAGTTCCTGATCCATGCTCTCTAAAAATAATGGGCAGGTTTTCAAACATTTTTTTAGCAGTAACATTTTCGCTTGTATTTGTTTCACGCTTACCCACTAAATACAATTTATCTTGTAATAGGTCTAACTTTTCAACATCTAAATTGGATGGTAAAAAAGAAACCAGCCCAAAATCAATTTCATTATTTTTTAAACTCTCAAATACTTTATTTTTATTGGTCACATCCATGAGTAACTCAATACCAGCATGCTGGCGCATAAATCCAGATAAAAAAAAGGGCATCACATATTTACCGGTAGATACCGACGCTATTTTTAACCGTCCGGTTAATTGATTTTTATACGCCAGCGATTTATAATTGATTGCATACACCTGATTGATGATATTTTCGGCGGCTTCGGCTATTTCTTTACCAAAATCAGTAACGTAAACTTTTCGACCAATTACCTCAATTAAGGGCACCCCAAATTGATCTTGAAAATTCTTTAATTGAATGGACACCGCAGGCTGCGATAAATTAAGCGCCTCGGAGGCCTTGGTTACACTCAGGGTTTGCACCACTTTTAAGTATACCTGCAACTGATTGAGGGTGTAATTCATAAGTTTTGTTTATGATTTTGATAATAAAGATAAATAGAAATTTATGTATTTAATTGTGCAATTTTGCGCCATCTAAAAAATTACAGCAATGACTAGAATTACAGTAGCAAAAGGTGATGGCATTGGACCAGAAATCATGGACGCAACCCTAAGTATTTTGACAGCAGCAGGGGCAAAATTTGCGATTGATGAAATTGAAATTGGAGAAAAAGTGTTTTTGGCAGGCAATACGGCTGGCATTGCACCAGCATCATGGGATATTATTAGAACCAATAAAGTGTTTTTAAAATCACCCATCACTACCCCTCAAGGTGGAGGATACAAAAGCTTGAATGTTTCTACTAGAAAATTTTTAGGACTATACTCAAACATTAGACCATGCATGAGCTTGCATCCGTTTGTAAAAACCAAGCATCCCATCATGGACATTTTGATTGTAAGAGAAAATGAAGAAGACCTATATGCAGGTATCGAACACCAACAAACAGATGAAGTAGTTCAGTGCTTGAAATTAATTAGCAGACCTGGTTGCGAAAAAATTATTAGATACGCTTTTGAATATGCAAAACAACAGAACAGAAAAAAAGTAACCTGCTTTACCAAAGATAATATCATGAAACAAACAGATGGTTTGTTTCGTAAAGTATTTAATGAAATAGCTGCTGAGTATCCGAACATCCAAAACGAACACTGGATTATTGATATTGGTGCCGCTAAATTAGCAGATACACCAGAAGTATTTGACGTGATTGTAATGCCTAACTTATACGGCGATATTTTGAGTGATGTGGCTGCACAAATCACTGGATCGGTAGGGCTTGCAGGCTCTGCTAATATTGGTGAAGAGTGCTCTATGTTTGAAGCCATTCACGGATCTGCACCAGATATTGCAGGTAAAAATATTGCAAACCCATCGGGCTTATTACAAGGCGCCATTATGATGCTGAATCATATTGGACAAGCGGACATTGCAGAAAAAATTCAAAACGCATGGCTTAAAACCATCGAAGACGGAACCCATACCCCAGATATATTTAAAGAAGGTACCAGCAAACAAAAAGTAGGTACCAAAGAATTTGCAGCTGCTGTTATTGCCAACTTAGGACAAAAGCCATCGGCGTTAAAAGCAGTTGCTTATTCTAACAACTTAGCAATTGAACTTCCAAAGTATAAAAGAAAAGAGCCAGCCACCAAAACATTAGAAGGCGTGGATCTTTTTGTGCACTGGGGTGGATCAGACCCGAACGAACTAGCGGAGAAAATTCAAAAAATGGAAAGCAAAGGCATTTACCTTTCTATGATAACCAATAGAGGGATTAAAGTATGGCCCGACGGATTTAAAGAAACATTTTGTACCGATCATTGGAGATGCAGGTTTAAAGCAAAAAATAGCGAACAAATGTATAAAACAGATATCATTGAACTTTTAGAAAAAGCGATCGAAGAAGACATTGACGCCATTAAAACCGAGAACCTGTATGCATTTGATGGCACCCCTGCCTATTCATTAGGTCAAGGTCAATAAAATAATATAAAATAAAATAAACTCAAACAAACACTCAAAACAACCAACATGGAAAATAATAAAGTAACACTCATTGATGGAACATTTAATGTAGCAGAAGCAAAAGACATATTACTAAATATGTTTACGATGAAAATAAATTTTCATTCGCAAAAAAATGTAAGTCATATAGAGCGCTTTGGAACCCCTGATGATAACTCGAAAGCCAAAGTTGAATTCTTAAAAGCGGAAATGGCAAAACTTGAAACAATCATTGCAGAAGCTACTGATAAAAATGTATCCCTAAAAGTAACTTCTGCCATTCATATTGATTATATTAATGACCCAGCATAAATTTTTTGAAGGCAGGTCAATTGTAATTGCAACCAAGCATAAAAAACAGCATGCAATAGCAGCGCTACTTGAAAAAGAGTTAGGCGTTACTTGTATCGTACCTGAAAATTTGGATACAGATTTACTGGGTACTTTTAGTGGCGAAATTGAAAGGGAATTAAGCCCAATTGATGCCGCTAAAAAAAAGTGTGCGCTTGCGATGGAACTTACAGGTACCGATTTGGCACTAGCAAGTGAGGGCTCTTTTGGTGCGCATCCACTACTTTATTTTTTACCCGCCGATGATGAATTGCTTGTGTTAATTGATCAAAAAAATGGATTAGAAATTGCTGTACGGGAAATTTCAACAAAAACAAATTACAATGCCAAAGAAGTGAGTTCCGAAGAGGACCTACTGGCGTTTGCACAAAGCGCTTTATTTCCGAGTCATGGTCTTATATTAAAAGATAAAAAAGAAGGTTATACCGAAGTTGCAAAAGGTATTGTTCATGCCAAAGAATTACTTGATACCTTCAAGCAGTTTATGGAAACTTATGGATCTGTGTATGTAGAAACTGATATGCGCGCGCACTTGAATCCATCAAGAATGCAAGTGATAGAAGAAACCACCGAAAAACTAATCAAAAAAATAAAAACTACCTGCCCTAATTGTCAAACACCTGGCTTTGGAATTAAAGAGGCTACATCGGGGCTACCTTGCGAAAACTGCAAGACGCCTACCAAAAGCACTTTGTTTCATGTGTATGCTTGCCAAAAATGTAACCATACCCACGAAGCCTATTTTCCAAATGGAAAACAAGAAGAAGATCCAACCTACTGCGATAGGTGTAATCCATAAAAAAACAACATGCCATCAAACGCTATACAAGCTGCAGTAGCAGCATTACAAAACAACGAGATTGTTGCCATGCCCACCGAAACAGTATATGGGCTTGCAGGCAATGCGTATAGCGAAGTTGCAGTTCAAAAAATATTTGCATTAAAAAATAGACCCCACTATAACCCACTCATTGTTCATATAAAATCTGCGGGCTATTTACAGCAAGTAGCAAAAAATATTCCAGCAATGGCCATGCAATTAGCAGATGCTTTTTGGCCCGGTCCACTCACACTGGTATTAGAAAAACAAGATCATATCCCAGATATTGTTACAGGCGGAAAAAATACAGTTGGGGTGCGCGTACCAGGTCACCCCGTGGCACTTGAACTATTAGAGGCATTGGATTTTCCATTAGCAGCCCCTAGCGCCAATCCGTTTGGCTCTATCAGCCCAACTACAGCAAAACATGTAGTGGATTATTTTACGGGCACATTAGATATTATTTTAGATGGCGGTAGTTGTGATAAGGGCATTGAATCTACTATTATTGGCTTCGAAAACGGAGTACCTATTTTGTACAGACAAGGCAGTACTAAAGTAGAGGATATAGAAAAAATTACGGGTGCATTACAAATGCGCGTGCATGCAAATAACGAGTCTGTAATGGCGCCCGGCATGCTCTCTAAACATTACGCACCAAATACAACAACAATACTAACAGATAATGTAATTGCAGAAATTGAAAAACACTTTGGCAAACGGATTGGCGTTTTGCAATTAAAACCTACTACCCTACCAGATTTTATTTCAGCCATTGAAACACTTTCCCAAAGCGGCGATTTGGAAGATGCTGCTAAAAATTTATATGCAGCCATGCACCGTTTAGACCACCAAAACCTAGACCTGATTATTGCCCAAAAAATGCCTGCGCACGGAATGGGTTTAGCCATTAACGACAAATTAGAAAGAGCAGCAACATCATGAAACACCTTATTAAAAACGTAGCAGTTGTTAACGAAGGAGAAATATTTTTTTCTGACGTACTCATCAGTAATCAGCGCATCGAAAAAATTGCTAGTAGTATTAACCTGCCTGCTAACACACAAGTACAAGAAATTAATGGTGAAAACCTACATCTACTGCCTGGCTGTATAGACGATCAGGTGCATTTTAGAGAGCCTGGCCTAACCCATAAAGCAACCATTGCTTCCGAGTCGAGAGCCGCCGCCGCAGGCGGTATCACTGCTTTTATGGATATGCCCAACACCATTCCAAACACATTAACGCAAGCGTTACTTGAAGAAAAATATAAGATTGCATCTGAATCCTCGGTGGTTAATTATTCCTTTTTTATGGGCATCAACCAAGATAATTTGGAAGAAGCTCTTTTAACCGATCCAGAAAATGTATGTGGCATCACAGATGATGGTCTCTACTTTAACAACGACCACGGCATATTAGCCAACTATCCAGATTATCTAGAAAAATTATTTGCAAGAACATCCATACTAACAGCCCTTCATAGTGAAGATGACAGTATTATTAAAAGTAATACTGATAGATACAAAAAAGAATTTGGTGACAATATTCCGTTTAACCACCACCACCTTATTAGAACTGAGGAAGCCTGCGTTGAAGCGACTAAACGAGTTTTAGAGATTGCCAAAAAACACAATAACAGACTCCACTTTTTTCATATTTCTACACAAAAAGAAGCAGCTTTATTTGAGCAGCATCAAAATATAAGAGACAAAAGAATAACAGCAGAAGCCTGTGTGCACCACTTATGGTTTACAAGTGAAGATTATGATACCCTAGGTTCAAAAATAAAGTGGAACCCTTCCGTTAAAATACCACAGGATAAAGAAGGACTCATTCAGGCACTACTTGATAATAAAATAGATATTATTGCCACAGACCATGCTCCGCATACGATAGAAGAAAAAAATGGCAACTATACCAAAGCTATGTCGGGCGGACCGCTCGTGCAACACGCCCTGCCTACACTACTAGAATTATACCATCAAAATAAATTACCACTGCAAAAAATTGTAGAAAAAACAAGCCACCATGTAGCTGAAATTTACAGACTAAAAGAACGTGGTTATATTAGAGAAGGCTACTTCGCAGATTTGGTGATGGTGGATCTAAATAATAATTGGACCGCAACAAAAGAAAACCTTTTGTACAAATGCGCTTGGTCACCATTTGAAAACTACACTTTTAAAAGTAAAGTGATGAGGACATTTGTTAATGGAAATGTAGTTTATGATAATGGCGCGTTTAATGAAAACGACAATGGAATGCGATTGAAGTTTGAGAGAGATAGATAGATTTGTGCCTATCTGGATTGCCAATGCTGCGCATTGTCATCCCAAAAATTCTCTTTGACCAAAGTACATGGATTGCCAATGCTGCGCATTGTCATCCCAAAAATTCTCTTTGACCAAAGTCTTTGAAACAAAAGTGAAACTTTTGTTTCTCTTTTATACTTTTCGTCTGTTTACGAAAGCAAGCTTTCGACACAGCCTTAAAGTATAAAAGACTTCGCAGAGAGGAAGGGATTCGAACCCTCGATACGTTGCCGTATACACACTTTCCAGGCGTGCTCCTTCAACCACTCGGACACCTCTCTATAAAAACTTAATAATCCAATAATTTATTGGGAGGGCAAAAATAAAGGTTCGGGGCTCAGGAACCGAATATTTTTTGTGCATTAGCCGTTGTAATTGCTGCCACCTCCTGTAATGAGGTTTGTTTAACCTCGGCGAGTTTTTGGGCGATGTAGAGCAAATACCCAGATTCATTGCGTTTACCCCTATATGGAATGGGCGTTAAATAAGGCGCATCGGTTTCTAATACTAAGTGTGATAATGGGATATTTGCAAGCGCTTCTGGTAAACCAGCATTTTTATACGTTATCACACCACCAATACCTAAATAAAATCCAAGGTCAATAATTTGTTTAGCAGACTCTGCGGAGCCACTAAAACAATGAAAAATTCCACGCAGTCCTTTTTTTGCAAAAGGCTTTACCATTTCGATGGTTTCTTGCATGGCATTGCGGGTATGAATAACAATAGACCAGTTTTTTGCAAGCGCCCACTCCATTTGCGTTTCAAATGCAGTACGCTGCTGATTTTCAAAAGTTTTATCCCAGTAAAAATCAAGTCCTATTTCGCCTATCGCCACAAAATGTCGATCATTAATCCATTTTTCTACTATGGCTAATTCATCAGCAACATTTTCTTTTACATAGCAGGGATGCAGCCCCATCATGGCTATGCAAACACCTGGATATTTTTTTTCTAGCCCTAGCATCGCGTCTAACGAGTTGCTATCAATGGCAGGTAAATAAAATTTTTGAACATGGTTGTTTTGCGCACTTGCAATAACGGCGTCAATATCAGATTCAAATTCGCTGGAATATAAATGTGTATGCGTATCAATGAGTATAGGCGCCATTGTATAATTATCTTTTATGCATTAAATTTAATCGTTTCAAATGTATAGCCCTCATCAGCAAAATGAGCGAGCATTTTAGGAAGCGCTGTTTGTAAACGTGGAAACGCTTTTTCACTATCATGAAATAAAACAATAGATCCACTTTTACTATGATATACGGTGTAACCAAGGCATGCATCTGCGTTTAAAGAAGTATCAAAATCGGCACTGAGCACATCCCACATAACAATGCGCATATCCGGAAACTGCTGTTTGATTTTTTTGATTTGACTTCTTTTGATTCGGCCATAAGGCGGTCTAAATAAGTTAGACTTAATATGCTTGGCGGCAGTCGTAATATCATCTAAATATGCTTGGTCAGAAACCTTCCAACCATTTACATGATGCTGGGTATGGTTACCAACCGCGTGCCCTTCAAACATAATTTGCGCATAAATGCCGGGGTAGGATTCTACATTTTTACCAATGCAAAAAAAGGTAGCTTTTGCCTGATATTCCCTAAGCGTATCAAGTACAAAAGGGGTAATGGTAGGGTGCGGACCATCGTCAAATGTGAGGTATAACACTTTGGACCTATTGGGCATCCGCCAAACAAGTGAAGGGTAGAGCGCCCTTAGCCACCAAGGTGTTTTTACGAGGTACATGTGGCAAATATAAATCTTATCTTTGCGCCATGAACAAAAGAGTACGTGTCCGTTTTGCGCCCTCCCCAACTGGAGGCTTACACCTAGGGGGTGTAAGAACCGTTTTATTCAATTACTTGTTTGCCAAAAAACATGGTGGGGATTTTATATTACGTATCGAAGACACCGACCAATCTAGATTTGTACCCGGTGCCGAAGCATATATTTTACAAACACTCAATTGGTGTGGACTTACACCAGATGAAAGCCCAGAAGCTGGTGGCCCTTATGCTCCGTACAGACAAAGTGAGCGTAAAGCCATGTACAAACAGTACGCTACTCAGTTAATTGATGCGGGCTACGCCTACATAGCTTTTGATACCCCCGCCGAGATAGAAGCAATGCGTAACAATTTTAAAACGCCCGAAAATCCTTCGCCTCAATACAACCAAACCATTCGCGCTAAAATGCGCAACTCATTATCTTTAAGTAAAGAGGAAGTAGATGCATTATTAGCAGCCAACACCCCGCATGTGGTGCGTATTAAAATGCCAGATAACGAAGACGTTACTTTTACAGATATGATTAGAGGTGAGGTTTCATTTAACACTTCACAAGTAGATGATAAAGTATTATTAAAAGCCGATGGCATGCCTACTTATCACTTAGCCGTGGTAGTAGATGATTATCTCATGAAAATTAGCCATGCATTTAGAGGTGAAGAATGGCTTCCTTCTGCACCCGTGCATTTGTTGTTATGGAAATATTTAGGCTGGATAAATGACATGCCGCAGTGGGCGCACCTTCCACTTATTTTAAAGCCGGATGGCAATGGAAAATTAAGTAAAAGAGATGGAGACCGTTTAGGATTTCCTGTATTTGCCATGGACTGGACCGATCCAAAAACAAATGAAAAAAACACTGGATTTAAAGAGCATGGATTTTTACCAGAAGCATTTGTAAACCTACTTGCTGTACTTGGTTGGAACGATGGTACCGATCAAGAACTGTTTAGCATTGCTGATTTGATAGAGAAATTTTCGATGGAGCGCGTACATAAAGGCGGCGCTAAATTTAATTACGAAAAAGCAAAATGGTTTAACGCCGAATGGATTAAAAACGCAGATAACGCTTATTTAGCTTCCCTTGTACAACCTTATTTTAACGAGGCTGGTATTCAGGTGCAGGATCCATCTTATTTAGAAAAAATAATTGGCATTACAAAAGAACGCTGCATTTTAATACCCGATTTTGTTACACAAGCAGGCTTTTATTTTGCTGCACCTACAAGCATAGACACGGCGTCTATCGCACCTAAATGGGATGACAATAAAAAGAATTTTTTTGAGGCACTTTGCACGGCTTTTGAAAATTCAAATAGCAATGACCATACTGTTTTAGAAAATATTTTTAAAGAATTAACCGCTGCACACGGGCTAAAACCTGGTGAACTCATGCTGCCTATGCGCATTATGCTAGTAGGTGGTAAATTTGGCCCTGGTGTGTTTGAAATTGCTGCTACCATTGGCGTTGCAGATGCCGTGGCCAGAATTAAACATGCATTAACATTATTGTAAAGTTTTGTATTTAATAAAACAAATAACTTGCACCCTATGAGCCAAACAAAACGCCCCATTCGTGTACTCGTTGCCAAAGTAGGCCTTGATGGACATGACAGAGGTGCCAAAGTAATTGCCACTGCACTGCGCGATGCAGGTATGGAAGTTATTTATACCGGACTTAGACAAACCCCCGAAATGGTGGTGAACGCTGCGCTTCAAGAAGATGTAGACGCCATTGGCGTGAGTATTTTAAGTGGCGCGCACAACACCGTGTTTACAAAAATTATGGGGCTATTAAAAGAAAAAGGAATGAATGACGTGCTTGTTACAGGTGGCGGCATTATTCCAGATGCCGACATTCAAACCTTACAAGATCTTGGCGTAGGGAAACTTTTTGCGCCAGGCACACCCACCACAACTATTGCAACCTACATTCAAGAATGGGTTGCTACACACCGAAATTTTTAATCATGTACACAACACTCCTTACCCATAACGACAATGGTATTTTTACCATTACCATAAATAGACCTGAAAAATTAAATGCCTTAAATGGTCAAGTCATTGCTGAGTTAGAATCGGTAATGCATGAAGTGTATACCAACCCCACCATCAAAGCAGTTTTAATAACCGGCGCTGGCGAAAAATCATTTGTAGCAGGTGCCGATATTTCAGAATTTATTGGCGCAGGATCAGCGGGTGGTAAAACACTGGCGCGCCGTGGTCAAGATTTATTTTTCAAAATTGAAAACTGCCCTAAAGTGGTCATTGCATGTGTCAATGGTTTTGCACTGGGTGGCGGTTGCGAACTTGCTATGGCATGTCATTTTAGATTGGCTTCAGAAAATGCAAAATTTGGTCAGCCAGAAGTAAACCTTGGCATCATGCCAGGTTACGGTGGCACGCAAAGACTCGTACAACTTATTGGTAAAGGAAGAGCGCTGGAATTAATGTTAACAGGCGGCATGATTGACGCTTCTGCTGCATTTGCATCGGGGCTTGTAAACCATGTTGTAGCGCCTGATCAATTACTTACAAAAGGAAAAGAAATAGCTACGCTTATACAAAGCAAAGCACCTATTGCCGTTGCAAAATGTATAGAAGCCGCTAACGCCGTGCACAACGAGGCGCTTAATGGTTACGAAACAGAACTCAACGCATTTAGCGCCTGCTTTGATACCACAGATATGGTAGAAGGCACGACTGCTTTTTTAGAAAAAAGAAAGCCCGTTTTTACTGGGAAATAACTTTGGTAGATTTAATAGGTTCCGCCACCGGATGTTCCGCTGTAAATTTGTAACCCATTAAACCTGCAATGGTTTGTGCGAACTGTTTTTGATAGTATTGCGCCGGCGTTTTTACCTCGCCTAGTGCTGGTGTGTTAGGTCCCATAACGGCCATCCAAATTTGACTAGCCCCTTCAATTTTATCGCCATGACTGGTCCACTTTTCTTTAACCACATCGCCTCTTCCGTGATCAGAAGTAATAAATAAAGTGGTGTTGTTTTTATACTGCGGATCTGATTGTACAAAATTCCAAATTTCTTCTAACCATTTGTCTAACTGATTCGCGGCGTTTAAATAGGATTTGTATTTACCTGCATGCGACCACTCATCAGTTTCACCATAGGCAATATATAATACGCGTGGCTTTCTATTTTTCAACGTTTCCATGGCATTAAAATGTGTAAACACATCGTAACACTCTTCTGCCCATGGACGGTAACTTTGCTGGTGTAATGAATTAAGTAGGCGTTCGTTAGCTGTTAGGTTTTTAAAACCAACCGTGTCATATGCAGCAGTAACAGGCACTCCGGAGCCTTTTTCGTTTAAAATTCTATTAAAAGCTTCCCATGCACTAAATGCATACACTTTATTTTTTAATGCTGGCTGTGCGTTAAAAAAACCAAGCACCGTTGTATTAGGATTGGCAGGATGCTCGTTGCTATTGATACGCGCGTCTACATAGCCTGTAAAAATTTCTGAATACCCAGGATAAGAAAACCAGTGTGGATTTTGTGTATCAATATTATTACCAAACAAACGGTTGCCATACACCTGTCCTTTTTTTGCGATGGTATTCCAAAAAAATGGCATTATTTTTTCTCTACGCTCCTGCTCCGTGGCTCCACCATACTTTCTGATAAGCCCCAAACTATCTCCTTCGTTAAAACGTTTTTGCTGAGCAATGGTATCATCCATTCCTTTAAACAAATCTTGCCAACGAAACCCATCGGTGGTCACAATAATAATGTTTTGAGCCTGTTGTGCTTGGGCAGCTACTGAAAGTCCCAAACATAAAACGAAGAGTAGTTTTTTCATAAGTTTTAACGCTTTGTAGTCTCTAAAATAAGCAAAATTGTAGCGCCTACACCCTTACCTTTGCAAAAGATAACTATTAGCTAATAATTACTAAAATACCAACCATGGAATTTAGAATTGAGAAAGACACAATGGGGGAAGTAAAAGTACCATCAGGCGTGTATTGGGGCGCTCAAACACAGCGCAGTATCGAAAACTTTAAAATAGCATCGGACATTAACCGCATGCCCAAAGAAATTATAGCGGCTTTTGCCTATTTGAAAAAAGCAGCAGCACTTACAAACTTTGATGCGGGTGTTTTACCAGTAGATAAATGTGAACTCATTGGCCAGGTTTGTGACGAAATTTTAACAGGTACGCACAGCGATCAATTTCCATTAGTAGTTTGGCAAACCGGCAGTGGCACACAGTCTAACATGAATGTGAACGAAGTCATTGCGTACCGTGGACACGTACTAAAAGGCGGTAGCTTAACCGATAAAGAAAAGTTTTTACACCCCAACGACGACGTTAACAAGTCTCAATCTTCTAATGATACCTTTCCAACGGCGATGCATATTGCAGCCTATAAAATATTATTAGAAACAACTATTCCGGGCATTAAAAAATTAAGAGACACCCTTGCACAAAAAAGCAAAGACTTTATGCAGGTGGTAAAAATTGGTCGTACGCATTTTATGGATGCCACCCCATTAACACTGGGTCAAGAAATTAGCGGATACGTTTCTCAACTAGACCATGGCCTTAAAGCCATCAACCATACACTCGCCCATTTATCGGAACTAGCGCTAGGTGGTACCGCAGTAGGTACTGGCATTAACACGCCAAAAGGTTATTCAGAAAACGTGGCTAAGCATATTGCGAGTTTAACGGGACTTCCATTTATTACTGCCGAAAATAAATTTGAAGCACTTGCTGCACACGACGCCATTGTAGAAGCACATGGTGCTTTAAAAACAGTGGCAGTAAGCCTTATGAAAATTGCCAACGACATTAGAATGTTAAGTTCTGGACCAAGAAGTGGTATTGGTGAAATTTTTATTCCAGACAATGAGCCAGGTTCTTCTATCATGCCAGGTAAAGTAAACCCAACACAGTGCGAAGCATTATCCATGATTGCCGTACAGGTAATGGGTAACGATGTGGCCATTAATATGGGCGGTGCTAACGGACATTTTGAACTCAATGTATTTAAGCCCGTAATGATTTATAATTTCTTACACTCAGCACGTTTAATTGGCGATGGTTGTGTAAGCTTTAATGATAAATGCGCGGTAGGTATAGAACCGATTGAAGCCAACATTAAAAAGCACGTAGACAATTCTCTAATGCTTGTTACGGCACTCAATACAAAAATTGGCTACTACAAAGCAGCTGAAATTGCACAAAAAGCACACAAAGAAGGTACGACCTTAAAAGAAATGGCAGTTAAATTAGGCTATGTAACACCCGAAGAATTTGATGCATGGGTAATCCCAGCAGACATGGTTGGATTTTAATAAATACTAGAACACTTTTTTACCGCCACTAAATGTAGCCACTACTTTAGTATCCAATATTTTATTTACTGGCACTTGCATTAAGTCTTGTGCCAGTATTATAAAGTCTGCTTTTTTACCTGCTTCTAAACTACCCACTTCCTTTTCTAAAAAGCTTGCTTTAGCGGCCCAAATAGTCATGCCTCTAATGGTTTGTTCGCGCGATAAAGCGTTTTCATATTGGAAGCCGCCCTCTGGAAACCCTTTGGCATCAACCCTTCCCACAGAAGCTAAAAATGTTTTAAACGGAGAAATATCTTCTACTGGAAAATCAGTTCCGAGCGGTATCCATCCGTTTTGATCCATGAGTTGTTTGTACGCATACGCGCCTTTCATACGCTCATTACCGAGTCTTTCTGCTGCCCAGTACATGTCAGATGTGGCATGCGTTGGTTGCACCGATGGCACAATAGCAGCGGCGCCAAACAAATTAAAATCAGCAGGATTCACTACTTGTGCATGTTCTATTCTCCAACGTCTATCGTTTCCTTTTTGTAAATATTTGTTGTAGATATTTAAAATTTGACGGTTGGCACTATCCCCAATCGCGTGTGTACACATTTGAAATTTTGACGCGGCAAGCACTGACGCTAGAGAGTCGTAATGCGAAATATTGGCGAGCAAAAATCCGGTCCAATCTTTACGGTCTTCATAATTGTGTAATAAGCAAGCGCCTCTGCTACCAAGGGCGCCATCGGCATACACTTTAAAACCGTTCACAAATAATTTATCGGTTTTATAAGGTCCTCTTTGTAAATACGCGGTAAGGTTTTGAGGATTATCACTCAGCATTGCAAAAAGGCGCATGTTAATTTTTCCTTCTTGTTGAAGCGTATCAATGATATTGATATCACTCATGTCGAGGCCACAATCGGTAACGGTAGTAAGCCCCTGCTCAAAACAATTTTGCTGCGCCGCTTGCAACCACTGCGTATATGTTTGTTTGGTAACAGCAGGGATAGAGCCGTAAACAAGGTCTGTTGCATTATCAATTAATACACCCGTTAAAACACCATTTTTTGTTTCCACCTCGCCACCCACAATGGTTTGACCCGGTTTCACGCCAGCCATATCAAATGCTTTTTGGTTGGCAATAGCTGCATGGCCATCCACTCGTTGAAGCACAACGGGTGTGTTAGGAAAGAGCGTATTTAATAATGCATTGGTTGGATATTTTTTACCCGGCCATTTATTTTGATCCCATCCGCGTCCTTCAATCCAAGCAAGTTCTGGATGCGCTGCTGCAAAAACTTTTACACGCTCTACGGCTTCTTCCCAACTAGTGGTACCAAATAAATCTACCTGAAAAAGTGATTTTCCATACCCCACAAAATGTGCATGCGCATCAATAAATCCAGGATATACGGCTTGTCCTTTTGCATCTATTTTTTCAGGCGCCGTATAGGCTGCTAGTATTTCTGCATCGGTACCTGTTGCCACAATGAGGCCGTCTTTGATGGCCATGGCCTGTGCAGTAGAAAAACTACTATCGACCGTATAAATAACGCCGTTAACAACAATAGTATCTACTTTTTTAGGACCGCCGCAGCTTGTTAAAAACAGGGCAATAGCAGCGGTAGCAAACAATGTACGTATGCGCATAGGATAAATTTATAAAAGGTAAGATAGATTTTATTTTAGTAATTCGCAAGGTTTTAAACCGGTGTGCTTTTTAAAGGCCGCCGAAAAATGCGATATAGAAGAGTAACCTAGTAGTGCGGAAATATCTGTAACACTGAGGCCTTTTTCATAGAGCAAATACTTGGCATGCTCCATGCGTTGTTGCTGATAAAAATCAAAGATGGTGGTTCCAAAAATTTCTTTAAAGCCTTTTTTAAGGTAGCATTCATTCATGGCTACTTTACGGCTTAATTCTTTAATGGTAATCGGATCACCAATATGTTGGAGTAGAATTTCGCGGGCTTCATAAATACGCTCTCTGCCTGCTGGATCTGCTAAAAACTTACAGGTAAAGCCTTCTTCTTTTTCATCCACTAAGCATGCAAGACTGTACAGTAAAATCTCATGCACTTTGGCGTTGATAAATATATTTTCGAGGGCCCCGGTATAACTGTGGTTTAATAAAGTATCAAGTACGCCCCTCTTTCTATTACACAACGGAAATACTTTTGTAAATGCATTGGGATGCTTGAATGCAAGCACATCATCTTTGTAGTTACTCACTTTTACATTGTGCACATAAGGGCGTAAAAAAGTGCCTGTAAAATGAAAAGTGAAGGTATCTACCGTTTCGTGTTTACCAAAGCAATTATTGGTAGGCGAATGCACGCATTGTGCACAACTTTTTTCTTCGCAGAAGCGGTTGCCCGAAATACAAAAACGGAGTTCTAAAAAGTTATTGGCTGTTTTTTTGGCGTCGTAATGGTAAATAAGCATCCCCGTGTCTGATCCGGACCATGGTTGAAGGGCATAATAGCGCTTGACTTGGTACTCAATAGAGCCTGGAACCTGCTGTTCTTTGCTGTAAATCAGGCTCATGCCTGGCTCTGCCCCATTTTGGTTCGCCACTTTCAATATATCCATTACTTGTACCATCCAACTGCAAATTTAATACATTACAACAGACCCTTCTAAATTGTTTGATTGCAAAGGAGGTTTTTAGCCTCAAAATGACCCTAAAAACGGTCATGGAACTGTCAAATTTATGTGGAAAACACGGCCCAAATTTGAGCCTAAAAACAGCTTATTTTAAGTAGCTTTGACCAGTTCTGATATTTCATCTAAACTCAGGATAGACAAGCATTTTATGAGCCAAGAACAATTAGATAGTAACGAAGCACAGAATAAGAATTATGGTGCCGACAGTATTCAGGTTTTAGAAGGTTTAGAAGCGGTTAGAAAAAGACCCGCTATGTACATTGGAGACGTAGGCGTTAAAGGCCTTCACCACCTCGTGTATGAAGTGGTAGACAACTCTATCGATGAAGCCCTAGCTGGTTATTGCAAAAACATCAGTGTAACCATTCACGAAGACAATTCAATTAGCGTACAAGATGATGGACGTGGTATTCCTACGGCTATGCATACCAAAGAAAAAAGATCGGCACTAGAAGTAGTAATGACCGTGTTACACGCGGGTGGTAAATTTGATAAAAATACCTACAAGGTATCGGGTGGTTTACACGGTGTGGGGGTGAGTTGCGTAAACGCACTTAGTACCACGCTTTTAGTAACCGTTCATAGAGAAGGTAAAATATTTGAGCAGGAATATAAAATTGGGGTACCTCAATATGCGGTTCGCGAAATTGGCGAAAGTGCAATTACAGGAACCAAAGTTCACTTCTGGCCAGATGCGACTATTTTCCAAGAAACCGTTTACAAAAAAGATATTCTAGAAGGTCGTTTACGTGAACTATCGTTTTTAAATAAGCGCATCAGTATTTCACTAACCGATTTAAGAGAGCTTGACGAAACCGGTGCTCCTTATGTCAATAAATTTTACAGTGAAGGTGGTATTATTGAGTTTGTAGAACTATTAGACAAGCAAGCAAATCGTAACGCCATTATCGCACAACCCTTATATGTAGAGGGTTTGGACGAAGCGACCAATGTTGCTGTTGAAGTAGCATTAACCTACAACGACGATTTTAAAGAACATATTTTTTCTTACGTAAACAATATCAATACCATCGAAGGTGGTACGCACGTAACAGGTTTTAGACAAGCCTTAACGCGTGTATTTAAAAGCTACGGTGATAAAGAAGGACTTTTTGAAAGAGCAAAAGTTGCCGTAGAAGGTGACGACTTTAGAGAAGGTCTTAGCGCTATTATTTCTGTAAAAGTTCCTGAACCACAATTTGAAGGACAAACCAAAACTAAACTGGGTAACTCGGAAGTAAGTGGTGTGGTTCAAACAACCGTTGCAAGAGCATTAGAAGCATACCTCGAAGAAAATCCACGTGAGTCTAAACAAGTCATTTCAAAAATTATTTTAGCGGCTCAGGCCCGTGTTGCTGCCAAAAAAGCACGTGACATGGTACAACGTAAAACCGTTTTAAGTGGCGGTGGTTTACCAGGTAAACTTGCCGATTGCTCTGAGCGTGATCCAGAAAGATGTGAACTATACCTTGTGGAAGGAGACTCTGCGGGTGGTACGGCTAAACAAGGTCGTGACAGAAGCTACCAGGCTATTTTACCATTACGTGGTAAAATCCTAAACGTAGAAAAAGCCATGGAACATAAAATTTACGAGAACGAAGAGATCCGTAATATGTATACCGCACTTGGTGTTACCGTTGGTACCCCCGAAGATCCTAAGGCCTTAAACATTGCAAAGCTTCGTTACCATAAGTTAATTATTATGACCGATGCCGACGTAGATGGATCGCATATCGCTACCCTTATTCTTACTTTTATTTTCCGTTACATGAAAGAATTAGTAGAACAGGGTTATATCTACATTGCGCAACCGCCTTTATACCTTGTTAAAAAAGGTAAAGACCAGCAGTACGCTTACAACGAAGAGCAGCGTAAAATGTGGATCGAAAAACTAGGTGGTGGTAAAGAAGACAGTGTTACTATCCAGCGTTACAAGGGTTTAGGTGAAATGAACGCCGATCAATTATGGGAAACAACCATGGATCCGTCTCGCCGTACCCTTAAACAAGTAACCATCGAAAGTGCTGCCGAAGCAGACCGTGTATTTAGCATGCTCATGGGTGATGACGTAGCTCCGCGCCGCGAATTCATTGAAACGCACGCTAAATATGCTAAAATTGACGTATAAAACCCGCCAAATTGTGAATAAACCAGCTTAAAATCTGCACAATACAGCCTGTTAACTTATGGCTAGATTGTAGAAATTAGCTAGCTTGTGGTAGCAATTCGGTTGCTCATTAACTAACCTAACAAAATTTGAACAAATGGACACTTCAAAAATGATTAAAGCATATTGCCTTAAGACAAAAGAAAAAAACGTTCCAATGCAAGACGCAGTAGTTACTAAAACTGCTCGTGGTGGATACATGGCTGCTGGTCATGATGGCAAAGGAAATAAAATGGCTGCTATCTTAGGAGAAGCAAAAGCTTTACAAGCAATTGCTGATGGCGTTGCTACAAAAGGATTCTAGTTTAGATTTTTCTATCATAGAAAATATAATTAAACCTGCCTTTGGGCGGGTTTTTTTATGCCTGCGCAGAAATGTCTGCAGCTGTTGTGGCGGCAGCAGGAGTTTGTGGAATTACGCCCTTGTGCATGAGCGTTAAAAAGCGGAGCATCGCATCCATATCATTTACCTGATCTACTACGAGCATAAATAATTTACCAACCTGTTTAAGGCGCGCTTTGTTGGTGCCCGTTTGTAAATAGTCGAGTACTTTTTTAAATAATTCCGATTCAAAATACGGAGAGTCGGGTCTATTAATAAAATAACAACGCAGTGTATTTTCTTTTAAGGTCATTTTCTCGAAACCCAGGTCCACAGCGAGCCAGCGGCACTGCACGGTTGTAAATAAATCCGTTACCTGCGGTGGTAATGCGCCAAAACGGTCTACCAGTTCGGTGTTAAATTCGTTGAGGTCATTGTCATTTTCACAATTATCGAGGCGGGTATATAAACTTAAACGCTCTGCAATACTTTCTACATAAGAATCGGGAATTAAAATTTCCAAATCGGTATCGATGGTACAGTCTTTTACAAAATCGTCCTGCTTGCTAATTTCTTCTTTGAATAAATCTTTAAAGGAACTGCGCTTTAATTCGCGAACGGCTTCCTCCAATATTTTCTGGTACATTTCAAAACCTATTTCGGCCATAAAACCACTCTGATCGCCCCCTAATAAATTACCTGCACCACGTATGTCTAAATCACGCATCGCAATTTGAAACCCACTTCCTAAATCGGTAAACTGTTCGAGGGTTTGTAAACGCTTGCGCGAATCGGAAGGCAGCGTACTCATAGGCGGCGCTAATAAATAACAAAACGCTTTTTTATTGCTACGCCCTACACGCCCACGGAGCTGGTGTAAATCCGATAACCCAAAATGATGCGCATTGTTTACAATAATCGTATTGACGTTAGGGATGTCTACCCCACTCTCTACAATATTGGTGCAAACCAGTACGTCGTATTTTTTATCAATAAAATCTAAAATGCGTTCTTCTAATTCGTGTCCTTCTAACTGTCCATGCGCAAAGCCAATGCTTAAATCGGGACAAAGGCCCTGAATAAGCGCGCACATTTCCGGAAGTCCTTGCACCCTATTATGAATAAAAAACACCTGACCCCCACGCTCTGTTTCGTAATAGATGGTATCTCTAATAGCGTCGTCATTAAATACCTGAACCTCCGTTTGAATGGGCTGCCTGTTTGGCGGTGGCGTATTGATGATACTTAAATCACGCGCACCCATTAAACTAAACTGAAGGGTTCGTGGAATAGGCGTGGCCGTAAGGGTCAAGCAGTCTACACTTGTTTTTAAAGTCTTTAATTTTTCTTTATGGCCAACCCCAAATTTTTGCTCTTCATCAATAATCATGACACCGAGGTCTTTAAACTTCACCTCTTTACCCAAAATACCATGGGTGCCAATTATGATATCAATTTTTCCTTCTGCTAATTTTTGTAAGGTTTCCTTTTTTTCTTTTGCCGATTTAAAACGGTTGATAAAATCTACGGTAACTGGAAAATCAGAAAGTCTTTCTTTAAAAGTTTTATAGTGCTGAAACGCTAAAATCGTGGTAGGCACCAGCACCGCGGCCTGCTTACCATCCACCACCGATTTAAAAGCTGCACGCACGGCCACTTCTGTTTTACCAAAGCCCACATCACCACACACCAGCCTATCCATAGGCGATGTAGACTCCATATCGCGCTTTACATCTTGGGTGGCTTTGTACTGATCTGGCGTGTCTTCGTAAATAAACGAAGCTTCGAGTTCTGTTTGTAAATAATTATCAGGCGCATGCGCAAAACCAACCTGCGATTTACGTTCTGCATATAATTTAATCAAATCAAAAGCCACTTCTTTAACCTTAACTTTTGTTTTTTCTTTGAGCTTGGCCCATACATCGGAACCTAGCTTATTAATTTTAGGCGCCGTACCTTCTTTGCCCGTATATTTTGATATTTTATGAAGCGAATTAATATTGACATATAAAATATCACCCTCTTTATAAATGATCCGCACTGCCTCCTGCGTTTTACCATTTACTTCAATTTTTTGAAGTCCCGAATAGGTTCCAACACCATGGTCTATATGTGTTACATAATCGCCAGGTTGCAGGTCCCGTAAGGTTTTGAGCGTAATGGCTTTATTTTTATTATAGGCCTGCTTCACCTTGTATTTATGGTAGCGCTGGAAAATTTGATGATCGGTATAGCAAACAATTTTTAAATCGTTGTCTATAAATCCTTCGTGAATACTGGTAGGAACCGGAACAAAATTTATTTCTGTTTTGAGGTCTACAAAAATGCTATGTAAGCGTTCTAATTGCTTTACCTGCTCTGCAAAATTATACAACGAATAC
>CAJBRT010000150.1 GCA_903958045.1 uncultured Bacteroidota bacterium
GCAAGCCGCAGTTGTGGCTGTGGGGAAAGCTTTTCAGTATAATTTAACTTTTTACTTTTTAAGATTGCCTAAGAACAAGTAGTTTTGGGCCATGCTAAATATTGGCCTCAAAGAGTGGAAGCAGTTTTTTACCAGCCTAACAGGCTATATTGCCCTCTGCATTTTTTTACTTCTTACGGGTCTCCTTTTATTTGTTTTTCCGGATACTAGTATTCTAGAAATGGGTTATGCAACCCTTGCTGGTTTTTTTAATATCGTTCCTTGGTTGCTCATATTTATGATTCCTACCATTACTATGCGCAGTTTTTCTGAAGAGTACAAGTCAGGTACTTTTGAATTACTGAAAACATTACCCATTCGCCCCGCTGTACTCGTTTGGGGAAAGTATATGGGCGCACTGCTTGTAGTACTTTGTTTACTCCTACCAACGCTACTATATGGTGTGGCCATAGAATCATTGTCTGCTGTGGGCGGCATAGATATGGGTGCTACTGCTGGATCTTATTTGGGCCTATTTTTATTAGCTGCTGTATTTGTTGCGGTTGGGATTTGTGTAAGCAGTTGTACAAATAATACGGTGGTTGCTTTTATTGGCGCCGCCTTTGTTTGCTATCTATTATTTGCAGGTTTTGAAGCAGTAAGTAAGCTTTCCTTTCTTGAAGGAAAACTAGGATACTTCATAGAAGTACTGGGTATAAAGTTTCATTACAAAAGTATTAGTAGAGGCGTCATACGAATGGATGACCTGATTTATTTTATGGTATTAATAGCAGGTTGTTTGCATTTCACCAAGCAAAATATTATGAAGCGCTAATTGCACCTATAAAATATGTTTCAAAAATATTCAAATATTATTGTAGGATGCTTCTTGATTGCTATCATTTATGCCTCCAATGCATGGTTGCATGGCAGCTTAGACCTCACTGCCGAAAAGCGTTACAGCCTAAGTGAAGCAACAAAAAAATTACTAGATAAAAAGCTAGATAGTGCGGTTATCATCGAAGTTTTTTTAGCTGGCGATCTTCCTGCCGATTACAAAAAATTAAACATCGCCACTGCCGAAATCTTAGAGACCTTTTCATCCTACACGACCAATTCTATTCAAGTTTCATTTATTGAACCTGGGAGCGGTATTGTGGATGAAGAAGCGAAAGTGAAATACTTTGATAGTCTTGCCGCCATGGGCGTTGTGTTTGAAAGGACAGCGATTAATGAGGGCATTGAAAAATCCACTTCTCAACTTATTGTGCCATCCGCGCTAGTACGGTATGGGAATAGAGCGCCGGTTGTTGTTGATGTAAGAAGCAGCAAAAAAATATTTTCTAGTTACAACGTAATTGAAGCCGTAGAACCTAAGGAAGACAAAGAAGCTAC
The DNA here is from genome assembly GCA_903958045.1 of uncultured Bacteroidota bacterium. GTDB lineage: Bacteria > Bacteroidota > Bacteroidia > Chitinophagales > Chitinophagaceae > Sediminibacterium. The sequence continues at coordinate 1,375 of CAJBRT010000150.1, forward strand.
CCGCAATGCTGCAGAAGCATTACTTGAATATAAATTTGCGGCTGCAATTGATAAGGCCACTAAAATAAGTTATCCTACGGTTGCTTACTTAGTAGGTAATGGTCAGCCCACCGATTTAACGGTAAGCGATTTAGCAGAAACATTAAGAAACGATTATAACCTTGGCATTTTTGATTTAAAATCGGGATATCCAAGTGCAACAGCTATTGATTTGCTATTAATTGTGAAGCCAACTACCCCTTTTTCAGAAGAAGATCAATTAAAAATTGATCAGTACATTTTAAATGGCGGCAAAGTCATTTGGTTTGTAGATAAACTTCACGCCGAGTTGGATAGTTTAATGCGCACACAAGCTGGTTATACTGCTTATGATAGAGGGTTAAATATTGATCCGCTTTTGTTTAAATACGGCGTACGCATTAATGGTGATTTGGTACAGGATTTAAACTGCGCTAAACTACCCATTGTGGTAGGCAAAAATCCGGATGGCTCACCAACCATGCAGCGTATTCCTTGGCCGTACTATCCTTTTTTGACCACACCATCTGACAATCCGATCACAAAAAATATGGATAGGGTACTACCTATTTTTCCATCTAGTATTGACACGGTTAAAGCGCCCGGCATTAAAAAAACAGTTTTACTCGCTACCGATACCAGTTCTCGAAGTATTGCTTCACCAGCTATGGTATCTTTAAATAGTGTGCAATCAGAAGCGGATTTATATACGTTTACAAAAAGTCATATTCCGGTAGCGGTGTTACTGGAAGGAAAGTTTTCTTCTTTATTCGCCAATAGTGTTGGCGCTACTGTAATTGATTCGGTGAAACGATTTACAGGTCTTCCATTTTTAAAGAAAGGTATTAAAGAAGCAAAGCAAATTGTAGTATCTGACGCGGATATTGTAACAAACGCCGTTACTAAAACCACGGGCCCACTTCCTATGGGCGAACTTCCTTTTGAAGCGTTTCAGTTTGCCAACAAAACTTTTTTACTGAACGCCATTGATTACCTAGTAAATGACAACGGTTTATTTGAGTCTAGAAATAAAGTAGTGGTATTACGCTTACTAGACAAACAAAAAGTAGCAGATCAAAAAACAGTATGGCAGGTTGTAGCCACTGCTGGACCCATTCTATTATTACTATTGATTGGGATCCTTGTTTCATTTTGGCGCAAGAGAAAATACGCATAATCTACTTCATGAAATACACGGCAAATGAAATTGCAACCATACTAGAACTTCCGCATATAGCGGCAAGTGATTATGTGGTGGAGCAGCTTTTGACAGATAGTAGACGACTCGTATTTGCACCTCAAACTTTATTTTTTGCACTACCTGGTCCGCGTAGAGATGGACATGAATTTATAGAAAGCTTGTATGATCAGGGTGTTCGATGTTTTGTTGTGAACAAGCAGGTAGACCTAGCAAAATTCAAAGCCTATTGTACGGAGGCTGTTTTTTTTGAAGTGCCTAATTGTTTAATGGCCCTGCAAAAAATAGCTGCCCATCACCGAACTCGTTTTCATATTCCTGTTATTGGAATTACGGGTAGTAATGGAAAAACCACCGTTAAAGAATGGCTCTACCAGCTCTTGCATTCAAGTTTTAATATTGTTAGAAGCCCGCGCAGTTTTAATTCTCAAATTGGTGTACCGCTTAGTGTTTGGAAATTGGAGGCCGCACATGAATTGGCCATTTTTGAAGCAGGTATTTCTACCACGCATGAAATGGAGCATCTAACGCCAATCATTAAACCTACAATAGGGGTATTAACCCATATGGGCCCTGCGCATGCAGAAGGGTTTAAAGATGTAACTGAAAAATTAAAGGAAAAGCTTCGGTTATTTGAAACGGTTGACACTTTAATTTACGGGAAAGATCAGCTTCAAGGGATTGAGATAGAAGCACACACTTCTATTTTTAAAGGCCCTATAACTTTTTATTCTTGGAGTAGAACAGCGCCAGCAACGCTTGTAGTTACAAGTGAAATCAATAAAGGAACATATACCGAGTTAGTGCTCTGCTACCAAACTGAGCACTACGGGGTTGAAGTTCCATTTACCAATAAGGCATCCATAGATAACGCAGTGCTTTGTATGCTTACGTTACTCGCCATTGGTAAAGATTTCACTTTTATTGCTGAACGTATGAGGCAGCTTACAGCAGTTGACATGCGCATGCAATTTAAAAAAGGGATGAATGGCTGCACCTTTATCAATGATAGCTATAATTTAGACTTTGATTCTTTTGTTGCCGCTGGGTTTTATTTGCAAGCACAATCTGCGGGAAGGGATGCCTGTATTATTGTTTCTGATTTTTCAGAAACAGGACAGCACTCCAAAGACCTGTATAGTAAAGTAGCGAGGCACGCTGCGGCCCTTGGTATCAAGCGTTTTATTGGAATTGGCCCTGAAATAAAAAAGAATCAATCAGTTATTGAAAACGAGTTTTCAGGAGCGGCAACAGCGCTTTATTTTTTTGACAGTACCGAGTTATTTTTACAGCAGTTTCGGTTACAAGATTTTTCCAATGAAATTATTTTGTTGAAAGGCGCGCGTGTTTTTGAATTTGAGCGTATTGCAAATTGGCTAGAACAAAAAATGCATGAAACAATTCTCGAAATTAATTTAACGGCACTTGCCCACAACGTAAAGCAAATACAAAATACGATTGGGTCGTCTACTAAATTAATGGCGGTGGTAAAAGCATTTTCATACGGAAACGGAAGTGCAGAAGTTGCAAGAACCCTTGCAGCGGTAAAAACGGATTATTTAGCCGTAGCCTATGTAGACGAAGGAGTGGAACTACGCAGGGCTGGTATCCATTTGCCTATTATGGTGATGAGTCCCAATACAGCGGGTTTTGAAGCCATGGTCGCTTATGGTTTGGAGCCGGAAATTTATTCATTTGAAATATATGAGGCCTTTGCTTCTTTCTTACATATTCATGGTCTTGGTTCCTATGGCGTTCACTTAAAAATCAATACGGGTATGAACCGTTTGGGTTTTGAACCTTCGGACGCCGCACTACTAGGTCAAAAATTAGTGACCAATAACTGCATGGTTGTTAAATCGGTGATGAGTCATTTGGTAGCGAGTGATGCGCCGGAGCATGATGCTTATACAAGGGAGCAAGTAACCCTATTTGAAAAGGTTTGTACCACACTACACGAAATTATCGGGTATTCATTTATTAGGCATATTGCAAATTCGCATGCAGTACAAAGGCATCCAGCCTCACGATTAGATATGGTTCGCGTTGGTATTGGACTTTATGGTACAAGTGCTTCTGCAAACAATGGGTTTATAAAAGTCGCTACCTTAAAAACAACTATTGCGCAAATTAGACAAGTGCCTGCTGGCGCATCTGTGGGTTATGAGCGCGCAGCAATTATGGGAAAAGATACCCGTATTGCAACGGTTCGTATTGGTTATGCCGATGGGTATGACAGGCGCTTTAGTGAGGGTGTAGGCAAAATGTATATTAAAGGCGTTTTATGTCCGGTGGTAGGGCTTGTGTGTATGGACATGACTATGATTGATGTGTCGGAAGTGAAAGATATTTCTACAGGTGATACCGTAGAGATTTTTGGTGAACATATAGCTATTGAAACCCTTGCAAAATGGTCAGGGATTAATATGTATGAAATGATGAGTGGCATTAATGCACGTGTAAAAAGGATTTACATAGAAGAGTAAATCTTATCTTTGATCCACTTTAATAAAAAGCGACACCAGTGAAAGCTAAACATCTTATTGGAATTATACTTGCCATCTTATTTGTAGACCAGGCGCTTAAATTTTATATCAAGCTCAACTATTATATTGGCGAAGAGCATCTTGTATTGGGTACTTGGTTTAGACTTCATTTTGTGGAAAATGAGGGTATGGCTTGGGGATGGAAATTTGGTGGCGATTTTGGTAAAGTAGCACTTACCCTGTTCAGACTGGGTGCTGTTATTTGGGGTAGTTTTTTACTCCGCGATTTTTTACGCAAAGGCATGCACAAAGGTTTTATTATTTGTGCAGCTATGATTTATGCAGGCGCGCTTGGTAATTTAATTGATAGTTTATTTTACGGATTAATTTTTGAGCAAAGCGATTATTTTGCGCAAAATGTAGCGCATTTATTTCCAGCAGCAGGTGGCTATGCTTCCTTATTTCACGGCCGTGTCGTAGATATGTTTTATTTCCCCATCATTACCGATGGGCATTTTCCAACCTGGTTTCCAATATGGGGTGGTGAAAGTTTCGAATTTTTTAGACCCGTCTTTAATGTAGCGGACGCATCTATTTCACTAGGCGTATTTATACTCCTAATTTTTCAAAACAAATTCTTTGTAAACCCTTTGCCAGAAAGCGGCTCAGCAGATAGCACGAACACTCCTTCAGACAACAGTGTTGCCGGTAGCTAGTGCTACTTGTTGATCTAGTTTTGTAATGTTATCAAGTGTGGTAACTGCAATTTTTTCCATCGCATCCTGAGTAAAAAAACCTTGATGGCCTGTAATGAGTACGTTTGAAAAGCTCATTAACCTTTGTATCATATCGTCCTGAATGATCGTATTAGATAAGTCTTTGAAAAATAATTTTTCTTCCTGTTCGTATACGTCTAAACCCAGTGCGCCAATGGTTCCATTTTTTAAGGCGTCGATCACTGCTTTTGTATCTAGTAGTCCACCTCTACCGGTATTAATGATGGTTACTCCTTTTTTGCAGTAGCCCAGTGTTTCTGCATTAATGATATGTTTGGTTTGTTCATTGAGTGGGCAGTGAAGCGATATAATATCCGATGCTAACACGTCTGTTAATGGCGCGTACTTCACACCAAGCGCTTCCATTTCTTTATTCGCTATCAAATCAAAAGCGGTTACTTCACATCCAAAGCCAAGCATGATTTTACAAAATGCTTGACCAATATTTCCAGTACCTATAACACCCACTTTTTTTCCGTGAATATTAAAGCCTAAGAGTCCGGACAAGGCAAAGTTTTGCTCCCTCACGCGGTTATAGGCTTTGTGCGTTTTTCTGGTGAGGGTTAATAAAAGTGCAACTGCATGTTCCGCTACCGATTCTGGCGAATACGCAGCTACCCTACATACCCTAATGCCGGCCAATTTAGCAGCTTCTATATCTATGTTGTTAAACCCAGCGCATCTAAGGGCGATGGTTTGAACGCCAAGGGCCCTCAGGCCTTCAATAACGGGGGCCGATGCCTGATCATTCACAAACAAGCAAACTGCCTGCGCGCCCTTTGCTAGGCTCAATGTGGCAGGGTCTAAGGCCTGGGTAAAAAATGCCAATTCGTGCCCAAATGCTTGATTTGCAGACTCGAAAAATGCGGTGTCGTAGGGCTGGGTAGAAAAAAAGGCAATTTTCATAGGGTAAAGGTAAGTCCTTGCTTATATTTATTACCTTTGCAGCCTTAAAAACAGGGCTGTAATTGCATTACAGAACCGATTAACCCACAAAGGTATGCGTGTAAAATATCCAGAATTCCAGGGGCTTCATCTGCCTAGCATTGAGCAGTCAATTTTAGCTAAATGGAAAGAAGAAGAGGCGTTTGAACAAAGTGTGCGTTTACGTGAAGGTAACACTCCTTTTGTATTTTATGAGGGTCCACCTAGCGCCAATGGAATGCCAGGTATTCACCACGTTATTTCTAGAACTTTAAAAGACATGGTGTGTAGGTATAAAACCATGCAAGGTTTTCAGGTAAAAAGAAAAGGCGGATGGGATACACACGGATTACCGGTAGAACTTGGGGTTGAAAAAGAATTAGGCATTACAAAAGAAGATATTGGTAAAAAAATTACTGTAGAAGAATACAATAAAAAATGTAGAGAAGCCGTGCTTCGTTACAAAGACAAGTGGGATGAAATCACAACTAAAATGGGATACTGGGTAGATTTAAATGATCCGTATATCACATTTGAAAATGATTATATCGAAACACTTTGGTGGATTTTAAGTGAACTCTATAAGAAAGGCTATTTGTATGAGAGTGTAAGTATTCAGCCGTATTCTCCTGCTGCAGGAACAGGACTTAGCTCACACGAATTAAACCAGCCAGGTACATACAAAGACGTAAAAGATACGTCTGCTGTTGCTATGTTTAAAGCAGATGCTACTGATGCGCGTAATAAATTTTTATTAGAGGCTGCCGGTGATAACGAAGTTTATTATTTAGCATGGACCACAACGCCATGGACGCTTCCTTCTAATTTAGGATTAACTGTTGGACCAAATATTGAGTACGTTTTGGTTAAAACCTTTAACCCGTACACGCATGCGCCGGTCCATGTAGTGCTTGCAAAAGCATTGCTGTCAAAGCTTTTTAAGCCGGAAGCAGAAAATGGTGATTTTGAAAATTACAACCCAGATCAAAAAATATTGCCTTGGAAAATAGTGGCAAATTTTAAAGGGGCTGATATTGAGGGCGCACAGTATGAGCAGCTCATGCCATCTGATGCAAATAGCATGGAAGCCATTGATCTAATTACGCCAGGGGCAAAACCATTTAGAATTTTAGTGGGCGATTTTGTTACCACAGAAGATGGTACAGGTATTGTGCATACGTCACCTGCATTTGGTGCAGACGATTACCGTGTGGGTCAAAAAAATAATATTGGTATTCTAACGCTTGTAGATAGAGCAGGAAAATTTGTTGATGGCGTTGGTGAGTTTAGTAACCGCTTTGTAAAAAATTACAAAGACGATCCAAATTACGTAGACGTTAATGTTGATATCTGCGTAAAGCTTAAAAAAGAAAATCGTGCATTTAAAGTAGAAAAATACGAACACAGTTATCCGCATTGTTGGAGAACAGACAAGCCTATTTTATACTATCCGCTGGACGCTTGGTTTATTAAAACCACAGCTGTTAAAGACCGTATGGTGGAACTCAATAAAACCATCAATTGGAAACCTAAATCTACGGGCGAAGGTCGTTTTGGTAACTGGCTTGAGAACATGGTGGATTGGAATTTGAGTAGAAGTAGATATTGGGGAACGCCACTTCCTGTATGGCGTACAGAAGACGGAACCGAAGAAGTTTGTATTGGATCTGTGGAGGAGTTAAATGCTGGCATTAAAAAAGCAAATGAGGTTTTAGGTGGAAGCGTTAACCAAAATTATTTACACGGCGGCATTTTGGATTTGCACAAACCATTTGTTGATGATATAGTTTTGGTGAGTGCTTCTGGCAAACCTATGCACCGCGTTTCAGATTTAATTGATGTTTGGTTTGATAGTGGTGCCATGCCTTATGCGCAGTGGCATTATCCATTTGAAAATAAAGACCTGGTAGACAAAGGTCAAGCGTTCCCTGCCGATTTTATTTGTGAAGGTGTAGATCAAACGCGTGGATGGTTTTATACCCTACACGCAATTGGTGTGATGTTATTTGATAGCGTTGCCTACAAAACCGTTGTGAGTAATGGACTCGTGCTAGATAAAAACGGCAACAAGATGAGTAAGCGACTTGGTAACGTAGTCAATCCTTTTGAAACCATCGAAAAATATGGTGCTGACGCAACCCGCTGGTACCTTGTTACCAATGCATCTCCTTGGGATAATTTAAAATTTGACGTAGCAGGTATTCAAGAAGTGCAACGCAAATTTTTTGGAACACTCTATAATACCTATCAATTTTTTGTGCTCTATGCAAACGTGGATGGTTTTTCTTTTTCTGAACCACCAGTGCCATTAGAGCAGCGTCCAGAAATTGATCGTTGGATTTTATCAAGTTTACATTCGCTTGTTAAAAAAGTAACAGCAGCGATGGATGATTACGAACCAACCGTTGCAGGAAGAGCCATCGAATCTTTTGTAGATGAGCAACTGAGTAACTGGTATGTAAGACTTTGTAGAAGAAGATTTTGGAAAGGCGAATACGAGCAGGATAAAATTAGTGCCTACCAAACTTTATACGAGTGTTTAGAAACGGTGATACAATTAACAGCGCCTATTGCTCCGTTTTTTAGTGATGCTATTTTTAGTAACCTTAACAGTGTAACTGGTAAGCATCAGGTAGCATCGATTCATCACGCTCATTTCCCAGTGGCCAATGATGCATTTATTGATGCTGCACTCGAAGAAAGAATGCAGTTAGCACAGGATGTTTGTTCACTTGTGTTAAGCCTTCGTAAAAAAGTGAATATTAAAGTGCGTCAACCACTTCAAAAAATACTCATTCCGGTATTAGACCCGGCCATGCAGGAGCAGCTTGGTTTAATTCAGGATTTGATTACGGCAGAGGTAAATGTTAAAGAAATTGAATATTTGACCGAAACGGAAGGGATTATTAAGAAAAAGATAAAACCCAACTTTAAGGCACTCGGTACCAAAATGGGGGCCAAAATGAAAGCGGCCGGTGCGGCCATTACCGCCATGACTGCTGCTCAAATTGGTACCTTAGAAAAAACGGGTGAAATTCTCTTATCTATTGAAGGTGAAGAACTTAGCATTGCCTTAACCGAGGTTGACATTGCAGCAGAAGACATTCCGGGTTGGAGTGTTGCCAGTAAAGGCAGCCTAACGGTGGCCCTCGATATTACGATTACCCCTGATTTACAGCAGGAAGGTGACGCTAGGGAGTTTGTAAACCGTGTACAAAATATTAGAAAAGAAAGTGGTTTTGCCCTTACAGACCGTATATTCGTGACCCTTGAGCATTGCGACAGGCTTAAGGAGTCGATTGTTAAATATAACGACTATATTTGCCGC
>CAJBRT010000151.1 GCA_903958045.1 uncultured Bacteroidota bacterium
AATACGCCCAAATATTTACATATAACATTGAAAATCAACATTATACACATTAATATATTTAAATAACCGAAGCTATTATTTGTTGCCTTTGTCCTTTGTATCCTTCTTAGATGTAGATTTTTGAAATATCGCATATATAGCCCAAACCAATAAGAGTGCATTACAAATTAAAAAATGAGTTTTGGGGCTGTTAATTTGAGCAGCAACAGTTGGATACTCCTGGATTACATATACAACTGCATGTTGTACTAAAAATTGTAGGATCAAAACATTCCTTAACAAAGACTTAAATGACAATGGGAATTTAGAAAAAAGGATTTCTTTTAAAGTCAATAATCTGGTAGCAAGCAATTGTATGAACAATGGGAATACAAACCAGGTTGCATTAAAGTAGGTCTCATAATAATGAGTCACCCCAACATAATTAAGCACAAAACATACAAAGGCAGCAGCATAATACACAATGAAAATCAGGTCAATAAACCTAAGTTTTGATGGTTCTACTTTGTTCGATACGTTTGAATTGTTATTGGTATTTTCGTTAGCCATATTATTTATTTTTAACTGCCTGTCTGTTTACAGGCAATCCAAATTAATACTTTTTCACATATATGTTATAGTTTATGGGGAATATTTCACAAAAATATAAAGTCATATTTAATAAATTAAATAAACTAACATTCAATTAATAAATATATATCATACATTTAACCACTTTTAACACATAAAACACCAACCCCTTAACTTCACTTTTAAATTTATAAACATGAGCATCAATTTAAAAAAAGAACAAAAATTTAATTTCAACTTAGTTAAATCTGAATTAATCAATAATGTATTCATGGGTATTGGCTGGGACCCAGCTAACGAAGATGATGATGTGGACTTAGATGCATCTTGTGTTTTATTAGATACAGAAAACGAAGTTATAGAAGTAATTGATTTTGGTAATTTAACCAGCGAAGATGAAGCTGTTGAACATCTTGGTGATAATTTAACTGGCGATGGTGATGGTGACGACGAAGTAATCAACGTTAATCTTAATGAACTAAGCGAAGATGTACAATCGCTCGTATTTACCATTACCTCATACAGTGGCCAAAGTTTTGAAGAGATTAATAATTGTGTAGCAAGATTAGTCAATGCAGATTCCGGAGTTGAAATGTGTAAATATGAATTAAACGCTATTGGAGATCATACTGCTGTTATCATGTGCCGTTTGTCAAGACAAAATGGTGGATGGGAATTTAAAGCACTTGGCATTGGTACCGAAGGTGAATCTGCAGATGATTTAACGGATGAAATACAGGCATTAAACTAAAACGTTTCCAACAGAACTTAGTTTACAGGAACAATCTCAAAGGGCTTCTTCAATTGCTTGCAAAATTTTAAGCTAGAAGCGGTCCCTTTTGATTTACCATCCCAAAATGCAATACAGTAATCACAAGATTCTATAATTTGCTTATTTCGCTTTATTCCAGCGGCCCTGCCATACTTTTTCCAATCAGGTTTAAATAGTGTAACAGGCACATTATTGGCTATTGCCCAGACCTCCGCATGTGTATCTGCGCCTTTGGCTCCACCACTTACTAATTCAACTATGCTGCTTTTAAAAGCATCAAGCTTCTGTTCCAATAACGGCACATTACTAAACCCCCTACTTCCAATAACTGCAATTTTCATAACGAAATAGAACTTTATTCACCATTTAAGGCATTACGCCGCACGAAACCCAATAGGGTTTCGTGCGGTTTTACTCAACACAAATTCTTGCTTGCACAAATCAACAATTAAAGATTCATGGTTAGACGTTTCGTCCAATACTTTGTTGATTAAGATTTTTTTATGGACATTTTGAATTTGACCACCTGTTAACTCACAAGTTGAATTAATTTCATCGATTGTTTCAGGAGAAAGATCGTTAAAAATGTTTGATAAAATTTTACGACGCACTTCTTGATTGGGTTTTTTATACTCCACTTTAAACAAGAATCTTCTTTCAAAAGCGGGGTCTAAATGCGACGCCAAGTTAGTAGTAGCAATAAAAATACCGTCTTCAAAATCTTCCATGTTTTGCAACATGATATTTTGTAAAGTATTGTAGGATTTACTAGCACTTGAGTCAGCGTTCATGCGCGTTCCCAAAATAGCGTCCGCCTCATTAAACAACAAAATGGGGGCTTTTGCCATGCTTTTACGGCATTCTTTATAACTGGTCCAAACACTTTGTAATTGTTTTTCGGCTTCTCCAACCCACTTAGATTGTACACTAGAAATGTCTAAGAAAAATACATCGCGACCTGTTTTAGCAGCCAATTGCATAACAGTACTTGTTTTACCGCCGCCAGCTACGCCATACAATAAAATATTAATCCCTGTTTTTAACCCTCTATCTAACAAGCGAGACTTTAACTTCACAAAATTTTCTTCTTCCAAAGCACGTTCAATTGTTTCAATTTGTTTTCCTTCTTCACTATTATAAAACAAAGACTCTCTTTTGATGTTTTCCGCCTTATAAACGGTACACAATTTAGGTTTTACCTCTTTGGTTACTAAATCTTTATAGCCGCCCAATAAAACATCCATGGCTGTGTCTGATAATTTTACATAATTCATAAAAGAAAAATCTTCGTCTGAATTGACAATCAAATCATAGGTAAACAAACTACATTGATTTTCTTTTACTTTACGCGTATACCTAACACGGTCTTGAATTTCACTAAATGTTTCTTTGATCATTTTATTGATATTCACCTCTTCTTGACCCTCAATATGTTCAATAGCAATATTTGATAAAATAGCTAAATCATACTTTGTTACTTCTTTAAAGGATAATAACCACTGCACTTCTGGAAACGACTTATTCATTTCAAACAAACCCATCATTTCATCACATAAATCTTCGGAAGAAATCATCATTTCAATTCTACGTACAATTAAATCCCTAATCTGATTTAACAACGCATAAAAGTTATCAACTTTAACGGCTTCCATTAATGTTTTATCACCTTTCATTAATGCGCTAGCAACCGTGTCGTTCACACAAAGAATTTTGTTGGCGCCATTGTTTCTTCGAACCGAAAATTCATGTGTCTTATGAAAAACAATTTTTTTAGCCAATAATTCTTCCAATGCCACATTTACATCTGCCAACACACTTAATTTTTTTCCAAAAATTTCTACCATACGCTCTAAATCTAAATCACGGTCTTTTAACTTAGCTTCCATATACACCGAAAAAATTAAGGCCTGAAAATGGGTAATCCCAAAAAAATCTACCAATGGGACTGAATCATTTTCTAACTCATTAATTAATTCATCGGTAATTTCTTGTCCTTTAATAGAAGCGCTTAACTTTTGTACAGCAGAAAGTAAGTCCTTAGAAATGGTCATGTTAGTGCTCATGGGTATAGGATTTAAAGGTTTAAAAGGGTGCAAATGAAAGATTAGTGTTTGTACACTATGGACACAGTCTTAAAAAAAGATAGGCACAATATTATAACTCATTGATAAACAGATATAAAATTGTCTTTCGATTTAACAAAAAGCATTGTTAATTATTAACATATTTAATTAATTTTAAACCCCGCCCCTCTTAAAATATTTCATATGCCAGTAGTTAAACAAGCCCGTTTAAGGGAGAAGTATATCGATCAAATATTGAGGAACAGAAACCGCAGGTATACGGTGATGCAAATAAAAGAGGAGTTAAGCAGAAAGCTTGGCACTGAGATATCCAAAGAAACAGTTTACAAAGATTTAAGGCATATTAAGGAAGAATATGAGGCTGTCATTAGCACCAATAGTCACAATCAGGTGTATTACGAAGATCCTGAATTTACGATTGAAAAAACACCCCTTACCGAAGAAGATAAAAACTTACTTGACATGGCGAGTACCCTATTTAGGGTCTTTAATTCGTCCCCAATTTTTTCTAAGTTTGAAACAACCATCAACAAAATTTTAACGGGGAGTACGATTAGCAAGGCAGAAAGAAACAATATGGATTGCTTTCAGCCAGCGCAAACTAAAAGTATAGTAGGGGTAGATTTTATCGAACCCATTTTAAAAGCCATCCTTGATAGAAACGCTATTGAAATTGAATACCAAAAAGCTGGACAGGAAGCCGAAACCAAAGTGATCTCACCGTATGTGCTAAAACAAGTAGACGACCACTGGTATTTGATTGGATTTGATAATTTAAAAACGAGTTTAACCAAAAATTACGCGCTAGATAAAATCATATCGGTTAAGCCCTCAAAAGCAACCTACTTTGTAGATAAAACCTTTGATGCGAGCCAGTTTTTCAGATACTCCTATGGGATTTATCATAATTACAAGAGCACACCACAAAAAATTAAGCTCGCCTTTAAAGAGCCTTATATCAATACCGTTATCAATTACCCTCTTACCCCGTATCAAACGCATAGTTTAAGTAAAGACGGTAAAACCTTAACGGTAAACCTAGAACTTTATGAATCTTATGAAATTATTTCGGAAATACTTAAATATGGCGCTAGCGTTAAAGTATTAGCACCCAAAAGTCTCGTTGTTAAAATTAAAGAGATAGCGGAGCAAGTTGTAAAAAGTTATAAAGGATAAAAACACTTTACTGTACATGCAAAAAATCATCAAATTAATTTTAGTAATTCTTTTTATTTGGCATACGCCAGTATTTTCGCAGTTGAACCCAAGAATTGGTCCACGGATATTTAACCGTGCTTTATCGTATGGTCCAAGAAACAACAATACATTATATTCGGTAGGATACTCGTTCACAGCAAAAAATACAATAGCCTCCATTGAAGCTGGATTTAAACCCATATCGGTAGGCATGTATATAGTACAAAGTGAACCGTTTACATTAAATAGTAGGCCTATCAATTATTTTTACATGGCTAATTACGTGTATCAATACAAGAATTCTTCGAACTTATTAATTACAGGAGGTGCGGGAACATCTACCAATGGAAATAACAATGGCATCGTTGCTAAATTTGGAGCGGACTTAAAAATAACTACGCCGGTATACCTATCACTTCATACGTTTCAAGTATTTGGCGATGAAATGAAAAATTATTCCACTATTGGTCTAAAAGTATATTTCTTTTAAGCTTATAAAATTTTAAAACTAGATTACGATGGGAAAAATGAAAGATTTAGCCATTCAAATTGATGAAAACGACTGCGAAGATTTTATGGCTTTCAATTTAGGGATTACCATGGAGGAGCTTAAACTCCTCACCTATGAAACCAATATAGCCGGAGGAGGATTTTCGAGAGACGTTGTGTTTGATCTTGATAAATGCCCAAAAGAGATTATGGCTAAAATTAAGAATTTAGAAAATGGGAATAAGGTGAATTACTCGCTCATAGACCTCAAGAAACTCAATTGGGATTAGTTGTAATTACAGTCAAGTAAACATACTCAATAATTAAAATAATTCATGGTTGGAGATATCCTTTTTTTACTATATTTAAAAAACTAATTTATAAATAATAAAAATATGCCCTTTCAAATTAATCCTCACGTTCAAACTTTAAGTGCCTTATTGGCAATTCCTAATGAACAATTTATTATTCCATCATATCAAAGAAGATATTCTTGGCAAAAAAAACAAGTAAATGCGCTATTCCAAGATATCAATTCATTAAGCACCGTTGAGACAGATAATGACGGACATTTTTTTGGTATGCTACTATTACATTCAAATAGTCATTCTATTTTTAATAAACTTGAGGTAGTTGATGGCCAACAGAGACTTACTACAATTACATTACTTTTAAAATCAATCCAAAAAGCATTTAGAAACATAGGAAATACTCAGCGGTCTAACAATATAAATACTTTTTTAAAATGTAGTAATATCCAAAATAACACAACACCAAATAAACTTATCTTAGGCAACTTGGATGCTAGTGATTATGGTATCATAATGAATGAAGGTGACTTTGAAGAAATAAAAAATATAAGACTTAAAGATGCAATATGTTTATTTGATGAATTAGTAGGTAACCTAGTCGCTAATAATACACTAGAGAGTTTTTGGATAAAGCTTATGAATATTGCTGTAATTATTCGTTTAGATGTAGGAACTGTAAAAGATGCATATAAACTTTTTGAAACAATAAATAATAGAGGTTTAAAATTATCAGCAACTGACATTATTAAGAATTTATTATTCGGGCATGCCTCAAAACTAAACAATGGTGAATATTTAGAAGAGGTAAAGTCTATTTGGGCTGACATTGTTTCAAACCTAGATGGTGTAAATGGGAATAATCCAGATATTTTCTTTAGAAGATATTTTTGTTCAATCTTAACAAGAAAAGTAACTGCAAATGGACTAATTCAAGAGTTCAAAACTTATTATTACAAAAATGTGGAAGGTGCCAGTGTTTTATCGTTATTCAACGATACTGTTAGAGCAACAGATGATGAGAAGAGGACGATAATGTTGGGGATGAATTAATAGATGTAAATGCTCATTTAAATCAAATTACAATTATTGATTTTATTAAAAAAATAAAGAAAGCAAGTACAGAATATAATAAATTATATTTTGCAAGATATAATGACAATAGACTATTAAGAGAAATTAAGTCATTAAATAGAATACAATGCGAGCCTAGTTATATATTTCTAATGCAATTCATGCAATTAGATTTCGATATTGAAAATAAAATAATTATAATCAGACTATTAGCCTCATTAATGTTGAGAAGACATATTTGCAAAAAACAAACAGGTGAAACAGACCTCATATTTTCAACATTAGTTAGAGTTATTGAATTCGCAGATCAGCCTGAACTAATGATCCAAAATATGAAGGATTTAATCTTAAATAATGATTATTATCCAACAGATGATGAATTCTTAACACATTTATTAAAATATGAATTTAAAGGGAAATCCGAAGATAGAGCAAGGGCATTGTTAGAATATTATAATTCAACTTTTGGCAATCAGTTAAATGAAATGCAAATAGCAAACGCTAGTGAAGTTCATCTAGAACACATAATACCACAAACGATTACCGGTCAGGCAGCATTAAGAGAATATGGAAATTGGCAGGAATATCTAGGAGAAAATGCAATAGCAAGACACAAAACATACGTTTCTAGAATTGGCAATTTAACATTACTTTCTAGTAAACTAAATATTATAATTTCAAATGACCCTTTTGAAGATAAAAAAACTGGTTACGAAATTTCAAATATTAGTATTGCAAATGCATTAATAAACTATCCAGAATTTAAATTTGAACAAGTAGAGCAAAGGAGTGTACAAATATCAGAAGCGATTATTCAATATTGGAGAATAGATTAATATAACATTAATGACCAGCCTATTACTCACCCGTAAATTAAAAGCCACCACCCTCCCTGAAACCTTAACAATTAGGCTTCATAGGGCTATTTCTTGGCTAAAAAGCGCCGAAAAACAGGATGATAACTTGGATGTAAAGTTCATATCCCTTTGGATAGCTTTTAATGCCTGTTATGCGGTTGATTTAAATGGTATAAGTTCTAAACCCGAAAAGGCAAAATTGAGGGACTTTACTTCTAGTTTGGTACATTTTGACCGTACCCGGTTATACAACCTATTTTGGGAGAAATATAGCGGCCCGGTTCGGGTATTAATTGAAAATAAGTTCGTTTTTGAGAAGTTCTGGGAGTTTAACCGTGGCGACATAGATAATTACGAGACCTCCTTTAATAAATCAATAGGTACTGCCCTAAATTGCTTATCAAAAGAAAACATTGAGGGATTAATGGAAATTGTATTAGAAAGATTATACACTCTGCGTAATTCAATCATGCATGGCGGATCTACCTATAACTCTAAATTAAACCGTGCTCAACTAAAAGACGCCTGCAACATCATGCAATTACTAGTCCCTATCATTATTGACATTATGCTAGAAAATAGTGAGCATGACTGGGGAGAAATTGCTTACCCGGTGGTTAAGTAGAAATTATTTAATACACTTTCGCCATTTTTTCTAAATTATGTTTTTGACACAAAACCTGAAGATTCTTTAATTCATTAGTGCCGCCTTTTGAAAATGGCTTTTTGTGGTCAATAACAATTTTCTTACAATATTTAGGCGCTTTCTCAAAAGGTCCCATCTTACAATGAACACAACGGTGCTTATCTCTTCTTAAAACTGCTTCTCTAACTTTTGGATCTATCCT
>CAJBRT010000152.1 GCA_903958045.1 uncultured Bacteroidota bacterium
ACGGTTGCTAAAAAATTGAAACTTCCTTTTACAGATTCTAGTTTGTTTGTTGATGAGTGGGCAACCATTTCCCATGCACCTGCTGCTGGCTTATTAACGAGTAGTAAAGTAGATGCTAAATCTATGCCATCACTAGTAGGACTTGGTTACAAAGACATGATTTATATCTGTGAATCTCGAGGATTAAAAGTAAACGCACAAGGTAGAGGAAAAGTAGCAGCCCAGTCTATCGAAGCTGGTGCACCCATTGTGAAAGGTCAACAAATTCAAATCACACTCAACTAATAAACGACATGCATATTTTACAAGACATTCTATATAAAGTACACTTGCTAGAAGTAGTAGGTGCCACTGATATAGCAGTGTCTAGTATTGCTATTGATTCACGCAAAGTAATCAAAGGCACTGCATTTGTTGCTATTAAAGGCGTAGCACAAGATGGTCACGATTATATATCAAAAGCGATTGAACTAGGTGCAAAGGTTATTGTTTGTGAAAATATGCCTGCTTTACAAGTAGAGGGTGTAACCTATATTAAAGTAGCAAGCACACCAGAAGCAGTAGCGTTTATGGCGCATCAGTTTTATGATGCACCGTCTACAAAAATTAAATTGGTAGGTGTTACAGGTACCAATGGTAAAACCACCATTGCTACTTTATTATTTAAATTATTTTCTTCACTTGGATATACATGTGGTCTTGTATCTACGGTACAAAATCAAATTGGAGATCAAATTATTCCATCAACACATACCACGCCCGATGCGGTTAGTTTAAACGAGCTATTAAGCACCATGGTAAACGCCGGTTGTAGCCATGTGTTTATGGAGTGTAGTAGCCACGCAGTGCACCAGCACCGTATAACTGGTCTTGTATTTACAGGTGCGTTATTTAGCAATATCACACACGATCATTTAGATTATCATAAAACATTTGAAAATTATATTGCTGCTAAAAAAGGATTCTTTGATGCGCTACCAACTTCTGCGTTTGCCATCACTAATTCAGATGATAAGCGTGGTGAAGTCATGCTTCAAAATACGAAAGCTAAAAAACTTTCTTACGGATTAAAATCTAGCGCCGATTATAAAGGTAAAATTTTAGAAAATGCACTCACCGGACTTGTGATGCTTGTAAATGAAATTGAAGTTCATTTTAGATTAATAGGAGAGTTTAACGCTTATAATTTACTGGCTGTATATGGCGCAGCTGTCAACCTTGGTATCGAAAGTAATGTTGCACTTACCAATTTATCAATGCTGGCTGGCGCAGAAGGTAGATTTGATTATATCATTAGTGGTAAGCAAGTGATTGGCATCATTGATTATGCGCACACCCCAGATGCACTCGAAAATGTATTAGCGACCATTAAAAAATTACGCAAAGGATACGAGCAGGTGATTACGGTGGTGGGTTGTGGTGGCGATAGAGATAAAACCAAGCGTCCTATTATGGCTCAAACGGCTTGCGATTTAAGTGACAAAGTTATTTTAACCTCAGACAATCCCCGTACCGAAGATCCAGCGCAGATTATTGCGGATATGGAAGCAGGATTAAATACAGCCGCTAAAAGAAAATACATTTCAATACTCGATAGAAAAGAAGCGATTAAAGCAGCCGTAGAATTTGCAAAGCCAGAAGATATTGTTTTAGTAGCTGGTAAAGGACACGAAAAATACCAAGACA
>CAJBRT010000153.1 GCA_903958045.1 uncultured Bacteroidota bacterium
CCAGTTTTAAACCCTATGTGGCGTCAAGGGATGTTCGTACTTCCTTTCATGACACGTCTTGGCATTTCACAATCATGGGGTGGTTGGACTATTAGTGGTGAAACAGCAACAAATCCTGGTATCTGGACGTATGAGGGTGTTGCAGCCGCTCATATCGTTTTATCGGGATTATTATTTATGGCGTCAATCTGGCACTGGGTATACTGGGATTTAGAACTATTTAGAGATCCACGTACAGGAAACCCTGCACTAGATTTACCTAAGATTTTTGGTATTCACTTATTATTATCTGGCGTTTTATGTTTTGGGTTTGTTGCAGAAATGAAAGCGAATTATCCGCTTCATGGCTATGAGCGTGCTGCAAAAATTATGCATCAATTAAGAGCCATAAAATCAAAAGAAGAAGTGGCTGTTATTGGTAAGGCAATAGATATTACGGATGAAACTTTTAGGCATTTATTAGGTTTTATAAAACCAGGCGTTACTGAGTATGAAATTGAAGCAGAAATTTACCATCAGTTTTTAAAGAAGCGCGCAACCGGTCCGGCTTACCACAGTATTATTGCGAGTGGTGATAGAGCTAGAACCCTTCATTATGTTTCCAACAATCAGGTTTGTGAAGCAGGGGAGATGTTGCTGATGGATTTTGGTGCAGAATATGGCGGTTACTGTGCCGATTTAACAAGAACAGTGCCTGTGAGTGGCGTGTTTACCAAGCGTCAAAAAGAAGTATACAATGCATGTTTGCATTTGCATAATTATGCCAAGTCTATTTTAAAACCCGGCATCTCTATTGTTCAGTACACCGACAAAGTTGGGGTAGAAGCCACTAAGCAATTTGAAAAAATTGGACTACTCACAAAAGCAGCTATTAAAAATCAAGATCCAGAAAATCCTGCGTACCGAAAATATTTGTACCACGGCATTTCGCATCATTTAGGTCTTGATGTACATGATCTTGGAACAAGAACAGCGCCTATACAAGCAGGTATGGTATTTACTATTGAGCCGGGTATTTACATCGAAGAAGAAAAAATGGGTATTCGTATCGAAAATAATTTTTGGATCACAAAAACGGGAAATATAGATCTCATGAAAAATATTCCCATCACGGTAGATGAAATTGAATCACTGATGAAGTCAACTTCTGCCAAAAGAAAGAAATAAGTAGCATGATAAAAAAGCAAATCCCTAATTTATTTACCTTGCTGAATCTGTTTTTTGGATGCATAGCCATCGTGTATATAACTATGCCGGGTATTATCATAACATCAGGAATTGATGGTGAAAGTTTAATTGAAATACCACAGCAAATTTATAGGGCTAGTGTGTGTTTGGCACTTGCAGCCGTTGTAGATTATTTTGACGGCTTTTTAGCCAGGCTATTAGATAGTTCCTCGGAAATGGGCAAACAATTAGATTCGTTAGCGGATCTTGTAAGTTTTGGTGTAGCGCCTTCTTTAATTGCGTATCAGTTTTTAAGGCTTTCACTCGCAGGGGATGTGGATGGATTGTCGGCCTCTTGGGTTCAGCTCCTACCTGTTTTTATTTTGCCCTGTGCTGCTGCGTATAGACTCGCAAGGTTTAATATTTCAGCCCCTTCAACATCCGGATTTACAGGGGTTCCTGTGCCAGCAGTTGGGCTCTTATTTGCCTCTTTCCCTATTATTTATTGGTATGCACCCGCAGATCAGGCAGTTGTCACGGGCCTTTTACTCAACAAATGGTTTTGGTATATAGTGGTATTGGGTTGCAGCTATTTAATGGTTTCAACACTCCCCATGATGGCGTTTAAGTTTAGCCAGTTTTCGTTTAAAAAGCTACTGCCGCTGCTCATTTTAGTAGCTATTGGCCTTGTTTCAGCGATTAGTTTTGGCTGGATCGCGGTTCCCATTGTTTTTATTGCGTATGTAGTTCTATCTTTGTCCCTCAAATATTGGTACGTATGATTTTCAATGTTCAGATTAAGGTAATGCCTTTAAAAGATTTATTAGATCCGCAAGGTAAAGCAGTTTTAAGTGGCCTTCATAATTTAGGGCTCACAACTGTACAAGATGTGCGTGTAGGTAAAAATATAAACTTACAAATCGAAGCAGATAGTAAAGAAGCGGCTACTGTAATTGCTGAAAATGCTAGCAAACAATTACTCGCTAACGCAGTGATGGAATATTTTGAAATTGAATTTTTAGCATAAGTTGTATTAATCCCAAAGCCATGCTGTACCTGGTTCCTACACCACTTGGTAATTTAAAAGACATGACTTTTAGGGGTGTGGAAGTGTTACAATCGGTAGATGTTATTTTGTGTGAAGACACCCGAACTTCTTCTAAATTACTTCAACACTATCAAATACAAAAACCGTTATCTCCCTATCATCAGCACAACGAACACAAAATCGTTGAGCATTTGGTGGATCAGTTAAAAGGGGGCAAAACCTTTGCACTCATTACAGATGCGGGTACCCCTGGTATTTCTGACCCTGCCTTTTTACTCGTTCGTGAATGTATCAAAGAAGGTATTAGAGTAGAATGTTTGCCGGGCGCTACTGCTTTTGTGCCTGCACTTGTAAATAGCGGCATCCCTACCAACCGTTTTGTTTTTGAAGGATTTTTGCCTTTAAAAAAAGGCAGACAAACCATGTTAAAAGCATTGGCTGTCGAACCCCGCACCATCATCTTATATGAAAGTCCCATGCGACTTGTAAAAACCCTCAAAGAATTGGCTGTCTATTTTGGAGCAAGCCGGTTAGCGAGTGTGAGCAGAGAGCTTACCAAAATGTTTGAAGAAAACAAGCAGGGCACTTTACAAGACTTAGCGGTATACTTTGAGTCAAAATCGGTGAAAGGCGAAATTGTAATAGTAATTGCTGGCGCCGAATAATTCCTTAATTTTATTGGTACACTTTAATTGAATAAAAAATGAAAAAGATTTTATTGTTTGGCTTCGTATGTTTATTTGTGATGCACGCATCCATACTGTTTGCGCAACCGGATCGTCCGCAACAGCGCATCAAGTATTCCATTCAAGCAAATATGGATGTGGTGTCTAACAAAATAAATGGTACCGAAAAAATCGTGTACACCAACAATTCCTCAGATACACTAAGCAAGATATTTTTTCATACCTATTGGAACGCATTTCAGCCAGGAAGCAGCATGGATATTAGAAGCAGAGAGCTTGGTCAAATTCAAATTAGACCTGCTTCGAGAATGAGTGATGGACTCGATTGGGATGCGCGTGTTAAAGACCGTATTAGTAAATTAACGCCTTCCGAAATAGGCTATCAGCAGGTAAAGTATGTGAAAATAAATGGCGTAGCGCAAATTTTAAAAGAACATGAAACCATACTTGAAGTTGTTTTAGCAAAACCCGTATTGCCCAAATCGTCTGTGCAAATGGAAGTGTCCTTTGAAGCACAAGTACCACTTCAAGTGAGAAGAAGTGGAAGAGACAACAAAGAAGGGATCCGATACAGCATGAGCCAATGGTATCCTAAGGTAGCAGAATATGATTATCAAGGTTGGCATGCCAACCAGT
This sequence comes from uncultured Bacteroidota bacterium, assembly GCA_903958045.1. Taxonomy (GTDB): domain Bacteria; phylum Bacteroidota; class Bacteroidia; order Chitinophagales; family Chitinophagaceae; genus Sediminibacterium. The sequence continues at coordinate 3,538 of CAJBRT010000153.1, forward strand.
ACATTGCTAGAGAATTTTATGGGGTGTGGGGTGATTTTGATGTGAACATTACCATCGATAAAAATTATTTCGTGGCAGCAGGCGGCGATTTGCAAAATCCACAAGAAATAGGGATGGGTTACGAAACGCCAGGGGCTAAACTAATCACTACATCTGGTGATACTAAAACTTGGAAATGGCAGGCGTACAATGTGCACGATTTTATGTGGGCCGCAGATCCTACGTATAAAATGATTACGCGTAAACCAGCGGGCGGAGGTCCACTAATTCGAGTGGTATACAAAGCCGTTGATTCGTTAGAAAACAATTGGCAAAAGATGGCAGATGTGGTAAATAATGCGTACCCAATCATTGCAAAAACTTTTGGTGCATACCCTTATAAAACATACACGTTTATTCAGGGTGGAGATGGTGGCATGGAATATCCGATGTCTACGCTCATTAAAAGTGCGAGTGTTGGAACCGCCATTCATGAGTGGATGCATACCTGGTATCAAATGCTAATGGGTTCCAACGAATCTTTGTATCCATGGATGGATGAAGGCTTTACCGATTATGCAAGCACACGTGTACTAGCAGAACTCAATGGCAGTAAAGGTTTCCCATATGAAGGCTCTTATAGAAGCTATATAAGTTTAACAAAAAGCCCCTTTGACGAACCAGCAAGTACGCATTCGGATCATTACAATACCAATTTAGCGTATAGTACTTCTTCGTATAGTAAAGGCGCTGTGTTTATGAGTCAGTTGGGCTATGTAATTGGAGACTCAGTAAGAGATCAAGTATTAATTGATTATTACAATGCGTGGCGTTTTAAGCATCCCAATCCAAATGATTTTATTAGAGTTGCAGAAAAAAGAAGTGGATTAGAACTTGATTGGTACAAAGAGTATTGGATTAATTCTACCAAAACAATTGACTATGCAGTAGGAGATATTAATCTTATTCAGGACAAAACAAATATTACCATTAAGCGTGTTGGTAAATTACCAATGCCTATTGATGTGTTGGTTACCTATAAAGATGGTTCGCAAGAAATGCATTATGTGCCGCTAAATTTGCAGTTTGGTGAAAAGCCAACTGAAAGTAATATTCCAAGAACAGTGCATGCAGCATGGAAATGGGTAGATCCTGTTTATCAAGTTGCTATTTCAAAATCTATTAAAGATATCAAGTCTATAGAAATTGATCCTTCGTTAAGGATGGCGGATGTGAATAGAAGCAATAATAAACTGGTGATACCGGATTAGTATTCCATTTCTTTTAGTGTTGGCGCTTTAAACCAAGTGATCACCACCACTAGAAGTGTCATACAGCCACCAAAAACAACACTAGGCACTACGCCCATCATTTTAGCAGCAACGCCACTTTCAAATTGGCCAAATTCATTACTGCTATTAATAAACATAGAATTTACACTCATCACACGCCCGCGCATATTGTCGGGCGTTTTAAGTTGTAATATGGTACCACGAATGACTACGCTTATGCCGTCTACAATACCGCTTATGAGTAGTACAGTAAAGGTGAGCCAGAACATTTTTGAAAGGGCAAATACAATAATGCAAATTCCAAAAATTGCTACCGAAATCAGTAGTTTTTTTCCTTGTGCTTTTTTTAATGGAAATGCAGTGAGTAATACAATTACAATGACTGATCCAATATCGGATGCCGCATTTAGCCATCCAAATCCAATGGGTCCAACATTTAAAATGTCTTTTGCAAACACTGGAATCATAGCAACGGCACCCCCAAATAAAACGGCAAACAAATCGAGTGTTAATGCGCCAAATAATTCTTTGGTTTGATACACGTACCTAAGTCCTTCTTTTACGCTCTCTAATGTTTTTTTCTCTCCTGGTTCATTTAATGAAGGCTTTGGCTTAAGCTGGTACATAAATAAATAACCAGCAAAAACAAGTGTACAAATAATGGCCAATGATCCCGTGTTTCCGATTAGGGCTATTAAAAAACCAACAATCGCATGGCCTGTAACAGATGCGCCTAGCCATACGCCCTGTCCCCATGTTGTAGCGTTTTGAATGGTTTTTTTAGGCACAATGGCGGAGAGTATGGTGCCAAAAGTAGGGCCCGTAAAAGATCTAAAAACGCCCGTAAAAAATATGGTAATGTAAATACTAAACGCAATCCAGTGTTTACTCAACTGTCCAGCCGTAAAACTGGTAGATAAGAGTAATAAAAATAGGGCGCAGGTAAAATAAAGTGCCACCCCTGTTAGTAGGAGTTTTCTTTTTTCACTGATATCAATAATATGTCCGGCATATAGTGATAATGATACAGCAGGTATCACTTCTGATAAACCAATAAGGCCAATCGCAAAAGGTTCATTGGTAAGTTCGTATATCCACCAGCCAACAAGTGTACCCATCATACGAAGTCCCATAATAAACAAAAACCTCCCAAACATGAGATGCCTAAATTCAGCAATCCGCATGGCTTCAAACGGGTCATGTTTTGTTAGGGTTGAAGACGAGTCTTGTTGCATTAGGTTGGTCTAGCTGTTAGGGTAAATTAAAATAGTGTTGTCCCTGTGGTAAGTCTTTGTTGAGTGCATCTAACACCACCTGTACATGTTTGTCGTTACCCATAAAATCAGCGTTGCTAGCGTCGATAAAAATGGTATTTATATTGTGTTGTTTGATATAGCTGGTATAGGTTTCCTGTAAATTAAATAAGTAGTCGTCTTTAATATCCTGCTCGTAACTTCTATTTCTTTTTTTAATATTTTCTTGAAGTTTTTGTACAGGTGCGTGTAAATAAATTAAAATATCTGGGAAGCTTATTTGTTGGTGAATGATATCAAATAATTTCTGGTAAAGTCTAAACTCTTCGCTGGGCAAATTCACTTTTGCAAACAACAAGCATTTTGTAAATAAGTAATCCGAAATGGTTACTTGTTGAAATAGGTCTTGTGTATTTAAAAAATCTTTAAGTTGCTTATACCGTTCAGCCATAAAAAAAAGCTCCAATGGAAATGCATATTGATCTGGCTTTTCGTAAAATTTTGGCAAAAAGGGGTTGTCTGCAAATTCTTCTAAAATCAGTTTCGCATTTAGTTTTTGTGCTAGTATGTTTGATAGGGTTGTTTTTCCCGCTCCAATATTCCCCTCAATCGTAATAAACTGATGCTTCATATACATTCATTCTCAATGCGTAAAAATAAAGCCGAACTTGGCTTTTGCCTTTATTTTTTTTGCACATCAAGGGTGTCCGTGCAGTTGACGAGTAGTTCACTAACCGTTTTATCTAAAACAGGGTGGTGAAGCGAAGGAGCTATCTCGGCAAGCGGGAGGAGTGCAAATCGGCGGTGTTGCAGCTGCGGGTGAGGTATGGTTAGATTTGGGGTATCTAAAACCTTGTCATCAATCAGTAAAATGTCTAAATCAATGGTTCTAGGGCCGTATTTTTGGCTGCGAACCCTACCCATCTCCAATTCTATGGCTAAAAGTTGTTTTAAAAGATCTTCCGGAGCCATTGGGGTCATTAACTGGATGGCTTGGTTGTAAAAGGCTGGCTGGTTGGTATTGCCCCAGGCGGCGGTTTCATAAATAGAGGAACAGCTGGTAATCTTACCGCAAAGGGCTTCGATATGCTTTACTGCTAGCTGTAAATAAGCCGCTCGGTCCCCTAAATTCCCGCCTATCAGTAAATATGCTGTGTTCATAAATTACCCCGTTATTCGTCTCAAATATCTTTAATTTCACGTCTTTAAATCCAATTGTGAACAATATTGTTCCGCTTTTATTTTAATCTATTGCTATGAAGAGCTTTTTTAAAATATTTATTGCCAGTTTATTGGCACTCATTGTGTTTTCAATTTTAGGTGTTATGGTGCTAATTGGTGTTGCAGCCTCTGCATCTAGTTCTGATAAGCCGCTCATTGGTTCCGATGCGGTATTGGTATTAGACCTATCCAAGCCCTACAAAGAAATCGTACAAGAAAATCCATTTGCGTCACTCACCACCGACGGAGATTTTGAAACACCTTCTTTATTTGATATGGTCAGACTTATTGAGCATGCTAAAAAAGATGAAAACGTTAAAGGGATTTATGTTTTAGCGAGTTCCAATGTAAATGGATTTGCGGCTTCTGAGGAAATTAGAAAAGCGCTACTTGATTTTAGAAAGTCTAAAAAGTTTGTAGTTGCCTATGGCGAAACAATTACGCAAAAAGGATATTCAGTTGCTAATGTAGCACAAAAGATTTTTGTGCATCCACAAGGTGGGTTAGAGTGGGCAGGCTTTTCAAGTAATCTTTTATTCTTAAAAGGTATGCTCGACAAATTAGAAATTAAGCCTCAAATTTTTTATGCGGGCAAATTTAAAAGTGCTACCGAACCACTACGTGAAACACAAATGACGGAGGCGAACCGCTTACAAACAAGTGTATGGTTAGGTGATTTGTACAATCAATTCTTGTATCAAACGGCTGCTGCGCGTAATCTAGACACGGCTTTAATAAGATCACTTGCTGTAGAAGGTAAAATTCAAACTGCTGCTGACGCTGTAAAATATAATTTAGTAGATGGATTAAAATATGATGATCAGGTTAAAAACGAAATTACCGGTCGTTTAAATTTGGCTGTCAATTCAAAAATTAATTTTATTTATTTTGGGGAGTATGCAAAATCTGTAACACTTAACGAATCTTCTGCTTCTGAAAAAATTGCTGTGATTTATGCAAGCGGCGATATTATTAGCGGTTCAGGTACCGATGAGCAGGTGGCTAGTGATGATTATAAAGAGCTTATCAGAAAAGCGCGTTTGGATAAATCGGTTAAGGCCATTGTACTTCGTGTAAATTCACCGGGAGGTAGCGCACTCGCAAGTGATGTTATTTGGCGTGAAGTAAGCCTAGCTAAAAAAGAAAAGCCAGTGGTTGTTTCGATGGGCGATGTAGCTGCATCGGGTGGTTATTACATTGCTTGTAACGCTAATAAAGTGTTTGCCAATGCGTCTACAATTACAGGGTCCATTGGTGTTTTTAGCATTGTGCCAAATATCGAGTCGTTTTTGAAAAACAAAATTGGCATTACCACCGATAGAGTGAGA
>CAJBRT010000154.1 GCA_903958045.1 uncultured Bacteroidota bacterium
AGGCTGGGGGCAAGCTACCAATAAAGAATATTGGAAAATCCCGCTTGTTTATGGCGTTTTAGCAATACCCGGTGCTTTGTATTTTTACAATGACGGCTGGTACAATAAAACAAAATACGCCTACGAAGCAAAATTTAAAGCTCAGGCTCCTACCCTAGACAGCTCCGGCCTTGCAGGCATTGACCCGCAATTAAAAAATTTAGGACTCGCTTCTTTACAGTCTTACCGAAACACGTTTAGAAGAGATAGAGACTACTCCATATTATATTTTATTTTAGCTTGGGGCTTGCAGGTAGCCGATGCAACTGTTTTTGCGCACCTCAAACAATTTGATGTTTCTGATGATTTATCTTTACAAGTAAAACCTCAGTTCAACCCAAATACCAGAACACCAGGCCTTGGACTCGTTTTAAATTTTAGAGAGCCGTCAAAAAAAATATTTACAACAAAATAATGTACGCATGAATATTGCACTTGTTGGATACGGAAAAATGGGTAAAGCCATCGAAGAAATTGCCCTAGCAAATGGTCATACCATTGGATTAAAAATTGACCTAGATAACGCTGCTGATTTAAACGCACAAAATGTTTCGGGTATCGATGTAGCTATTGAATTTACCGGACCGCATAGTGCATTTGACAACGTCATGAAATGTTTATCGCTGGGCGTTCCCGTGGTATGCGGCTCTACCGGTTGGTTAGATGATTATGAAAAAGCAAAAACATTTTGTGAGGCGCAAAACGGCACCCTTATTTATGCAAGCAATTTTAGTATTGGCGTGAACTTGTTTTTTGAAATCAACAAAACACTAGCTGCACTAATGAGTAAGCACCCAAGCTACGAGGTAAGCTTACATGAAATTCACCATACACAAAAAAAGGATGCTCCTAGCGGAACGGCTATTACACTTGCAGAGCAGGTGTTAGCAGCGGTGCCCAATAAAACAAAATGGGTAAATGAAATATCAGGTGTAGCATCAGATCTAGTGATTACTTCGGAAAGAATTGATCCAGCACCTGGCACACACACCACTACCTATGCATCCGCTATTGATACCATAGAAATTACGCATACTGCCCATAATCGAAAAGGATTTGCAGGCGGTGCGGTACTTGCTGCCGAATTTGCGGCTACCCACAAAGGTATATTTTCAATGAAAGAAGTTTTAGGACTATAAATACATACACATGAATCAGCCCTTCTTAACAGAATTATTTAAAAATCAATCGTACAATAAAAATCAGTTTTTTTTAATTGCAGGACCCTGCGTGGTAGAAAGCGAAGAGCTAGTGATGGAAATTGCAGATAAGGTAAGTACAATTTGTAAAAACCTAGGCATTGCTTATGTGTTTAAGGCAAGTTACCGCAAAGCCAACCGTACCAGTGCCAATTCATTTACCGGCATTGGCGATGACAACGGACTTGAACTGATAAATTAGTTGCACATGTGATGTTGCAATTTTCACACTTATCAATTGATGTGATTTTTGTTACACTTCCAAGGACTATCGTACAATTATTGCAATTGGAAATTTTAACATTACTTGTATTTGAGTTGA
>CAJBRT010000155.1 GCA_903958045.1 uncultured Bacteroidota bacterium
CTGCCATATGTATGTGCATACGGGTATGGAACACCTCGAAGAATTATCTGACAGAGAAGAAGATTTTATTGATAGAGCGGTAAATCCTCGTATTAATTCAAGACTTGGATGTCAGTGCGTACTTCAAGCCGGTACTGGAACCATCGAAATTACCCTTCCGGATCAAACACAGTTTTTAGGCGAATAATATTAGTTGTAACTTACTTTATCAATTGTCACTATGAGTCATTTTGAACCACCAATACACTGGGCAGATCATGAAGATATTGCCATGAAATTATATGAGCGCTTTGGCGATGATTTTACGGAATCAAAAATTTACAGGGTTCGTTTTACTGATTTGCTAACCTGGATTTTAGAAACGCCCAATTTTGTAGGTACCAAAGAACAAAGTACCGAAGGTCATTTAGAAATGATTCAAAGTGCATGGGTGTATGAGTGGAGAGACAATCAAAAATAAATTCAATGCTGCATCAGTTTAAAAATATAAATACCATTGTGCTCGATGTGGATGGTGTTTTAACCGACGGCACACTGCTTGTGATGCCAGGCGGACTGATGGTTAGACGCATGAATATTAAAGATGGTTACGCTTTACAATTAGCCGTAAAAAAAGGGTATCATGTTGCCATTATTTCTGGTGGTGACTCTGCGGAAGTAAAAGATAGACTCCAAAAATTAGGGGTTACGGATGTGTACATGAAAGTGCATGATAAGTTAACGGTACTCAACGAATATTTACTTTTAAATGGGTTAGACGCAGCCAACACGGCCTACATGGGTGATGATATGCCTGACTATGATGTCATGAAAGCAGTGGGTATGGCTACTTGCCCCGCAGACGCTGCCATAGAAATCAGGGAACTATCTACTTATGTGTCGCCCCTAAACGGAGGAGCAGGTTGTGTGCGTGATTTGATTGAAAAAATCATGCGCGTTAGAGGCGATTGGAGTGAAGACACAACGGTAAGGTCTCAATAAATTATTTAATATCCCAACCATCATTGCATGAAAAAAATAGCAGCATTTTTGACGCTTATTCGTGCAAGTAATTTAGTTTTCATTGTACTCACTCAGTTTTTATTTGAGTATTGCATTTACCAAAGAATTTACGGGCCTTCTACACCAGCGCAACTACAACAGTTTTGGTTGATTGTACTTGCCTCTGTGCTTATTGCTGCTGCTGGCAATAGCATCAACGATTATTTTGATTTAAACATCGATCAAATCAACAAGCCTAGTAAAGTGGTGGTGAATGTTGACATTAGTAGGCGCTGGGTGATATTTTTTCATTTGGTATTAAGCATGTTGGGTTTATTTTTTACCGCGTATGCACTGCCAGTTCAATCCTATTGGTATTTGGTTTTTGCCAACATGATGTGTATTGTTTTATTGTGGGTGTACTCTACAAACTTTAAAAAACAATTGCTCATTGGTAATGTGCTTATTTCTTTATTAACCGCATGGGTACTGCTTATTTTGTTTTTTTCAAAAGCGCCACTTCAAATAAACAATGTATTAGATTCGGGAGATAAAGAAATTCGTTTTTTTAGACTCACTATTTTATACGCGTCTTTTGCATTTATTATTTCACTCATTAGAGAGGTTATTAAAGATGTAGAAGACAGGGTAGGGGATGCAAAATATGGGTGTAGAACCATTCCTATTGTATGGGGTTTAACGGCTACCAAAGTATTTGTGGCGGTATGGCTTGTAGTATTAATTGCCGTGCTTGTGATCTTGCAATTGTATGTGCTACCCATGGGATGGTGGGAAAGTATACTCTACTGTGTACTTGCCATTATTGCACCACTCATATGGGTATTTATAAAATTATTATCGGCGCAAACCGAAAAAGATTTTGGTAAGCTCAGTACGGTTATAAAAATAGTCATGCTTACGGGCATTGTATCTATGGTATTTTTCAGGTATTATTTGTAGCGAACATGAATAAAAAAATTATACTAGCATCTGGTTCTCCCCGCCGTAAAACTTTGTTAGAGTGGGCGGAGGTTCCTTTTGAAGTCATTGTAAAACCTACTGATGAAAGCTATCCATCTGAACTTGCGATAGACGAAGTGCCCGTGCATATTGCACGTCAAAAAGCGCTTGCCGTGGCTAGGGAACTTACAAATAATAAACTCGTGATTGCAGCGGATACCATTGTTGTTTTAGAAAATGAAATGATAGGTAAGCCTACGAGTAGGGAAGACGCTATTCAAATTTTATCCAAACTAGCCGGCAAAACTCACCGTGTAATAACGGGTGTTGTGCTTTTAGAAGGTACGAAAGAAACGGCTTTTGCAGATAGTACCACGGTGCATTTTCATCCCCTCACACAGGAGCAAATTAGTTTTTATGTAGACAAGTATAAGCCTTACGACAAAGCAGGCGCCTATGCCATTCAGGAATGGATTGGTGTAGTGGGTATTAAATCGGTGGAAGGCGATTTTTACAATGTGATGGGACTTCCTGTAAGTAGGGTATTGCAGGCGCTACAAGCAATGTTGTAGCAAGTTTGTTTTTTGATCAGCTAGTAGGGAAGTTTTATTGCCGCCGTTTTTTACGCAGGCCAGCTAAAACTTAAATCAAGTTCCACGTCTGGATGCAGGGTTCTTTCTACTGGGCAGGTTCTGGCTACTTTCTCCAAAATCTCTTTTGTTTTTTCGTCGAGGCGCAGGCGCTCCGGGAATTGAATATGCACGATTATTTTGCCTATTCGGCGCGGGTCGCTCACCATAATTTTGGTAGCATCAGCGGTAGTGCCATCGAGTGCAATGCACATACTTTGTGCTTTAATACCCATGGTGGTAACCATGCAAGTAGCCAGTGCGGTGGCCACTAGATCGGTGGGAGAAAACCTTTCTCCATTGCCCTGATTGTCTGTGGGAGCGTCTGTTTCGATGGTGGTGCCGCTTTGTAGATGTGTAGCCTCGGTTCTTAACTTAGTTTTATAAATAATTTGTGCAGTCATTGGTACAATTTTGCCTTAAATTTACAAGGAACTAATCAAATGAGCGTGAATAAAATAGTAAATATAACTAGCACCCTTCAAAAAATAGGCCTTCTCTTTTTTGTATGCTTTCTTTTTGTGAGCACAGGTTTTGCGCAGCTGCGAAAATTAACGCCAGCACAGGAAGAAAAAATGCGTTTAAAAAACGAACGCCGAGAAAAAATAAATCAGCTCATTAAGCAAGAAGAAGAGGGTGCATTAATTTATCAAAAACAAATTACGCAAGGCATCCATATTAATACCGATGGTTGGAGTGTTTTTTATGAAAAAGGAAAATACAAAACCATCACTACAACAAATTTATGGTGGATAGAAGTGGGTGAACATAATCATCCCAAAGAAGAAAGAACGCCAACTGCGAGTTCGGCTCAGGGTTTCATTATTTTGTCCAATTATGTTTATGGCAAGCAAAATAATTTGTATGATGTAAAACTTGGTTTTGGTCAGCAAAAATTAATTGGCGGAAAAGGAAATAAAAACGGCGTTGCTGTTTCTGCTATTTATGGCGGCGGTATCACCGCCGGTTTATTAAAGCCTTATTATCTACAAATTCAAAATCCAACAACACAGCGTCAGGAAGAAATTAAATACGACAACAACGATCAACTTTTCCTAAATCCTACCATCGTACTCGGTAAAGGTTCATTTAGTAAAGGGTTTAGTGAGATGCAGTTTGTTCCGGGCGGTCACGTAAAAGGCGCCCTTCGTTTCGACTATGGCCGCTACAATGAAGTGGTTTCAGCGCTTGAAGTAGGTTTAAAAGCTACTTATTTTTCAAAAAAGATGCCAGTCATGCTCTTGAACGACGAAAAAAGCCTCTTTTTTAACGCCTATATTTCTGTCATTTTTGGTAAGCGAAAGTGACCTATTTTTGCATCCTAAGCAATCATTTAGAATTTCTATTTCATGCAAGAATTACCTGTTGTCCCAAAAATAGATCCAACCACCTCCAAAATACAAAAGCCCAATTGGTTGCGTGTAAAACTGCCCATTGGTGAAAGTTACAAGCACGTTAGGGGACTTGTTGATACCCATAAACTCCATACCATTTGTGAAAGTGGTAACTGTCCAAACATGGGCGAGTGCTGGGGAGAAGGAACGGCTACATTTATGATTCTCGGTAATGTCTGTACCCGTAGCTGTGGATTTTGTGCGGTGGCCACCGGGCGTCCTGCTCCCGTAGATTTTGATGAGCCTCAGCGCGTGGCAGAAGCCATTCATTTAATGAAAGTAAAACATGCCGTTATTACCAGTGTAGATAGAGATGAATTAAAAGATGGGGGTTCTGGCATTTGGTATAGTACCATTAGAGCTGTAAAAGCTTTAACGCCGGATACAACCCTCGAAACATTGATACCTGATTTTAAAGGTATTCCAGATCAAATTCAGCGCCTGATTGATGCAGCGCCCGAAGTGATTAGTCATAATATGGAAACCGTAGAAAGACTTACACGTCAAGTGCGTGTACAAGCTAAATACCAACGTTCACTAGGCGTACTCGAAACCTTAAAAAAGGGGGGCATGCGCACTAAAACAGGTATGATGCTGGGTCTTGGTGAAACCAAAGAGGAAGTAGTGCAATCCATGAAAGATTTGGTGAATGTTGGTTGTGATGTATTAACCCTTGGTCAATATTTACAACCCACTAAAAAACATTTATCGGTGCAGCGTTTTGTGCACCCCGATGAATTTGCAGAGTTAAGAGAAATTGGATATGAAATTGGTTTTGATTATGTAGAAAGTGGCCCACTTGTGCGTTCATCTTACCACAGCGAAAAGCACGTAATCAAAGGATGGGGTAAAAATAAATGGCTATCAGAAAAAAGCGCATGAAAAAAATAATATACGCACTCTTACTCACATTTATTTCTACCGCTGTTACCGCGCAAGTAAAGTGGACAAATGTGGACGCCGAGTTTGGTCCCTTGCCAGCATCTATACATGTCTATAAAACCACCGATGCTATTGATGGCAAACTCAATATCGCTTATTATATTAGCTTCGATTTAAAAGACAAATCACATGCGTTATCTACCGCAGTAGGTAATGGTAAACGCTATACGCCTCAAAAATTTTACGACTCTATTTCAAATAAGCCACTCGTTGTAATGAATGCAACCTTTTTTGAATTTGCGCACAATTCAAATTTAAATTTGGTGGTAGATAATAGTGAGATTAAATCCTATCATTTGCATTCACTTCCGGGAAAAGGAAAAGATACACTCACGTATAGGCATGTATATGGTGCTGCACTTGGTATTTCAAAATCCAATAAGCCAGATGTAGCGTGGGTCTACACCGATACCGCAGATGCCAATGTGTATGCATCGCAAACGGTTATTCCTATGTTTAAAGATTCGGTTGCCGATGTACCTGCACGGGATATGCTTTCCAAAGGAAATTTTAAAAAATGGAAAGTAAAAACTGCAATTGGCGGTGGTCCTGTTTTATTGCAAGAGGGTGCCATCAAAATTACCAACAACGAAGAATTAAAATTTGCTGGCAAAGCCATTGCAGATAAACATCCACGAACTGCGGTGGGTTATACAGCAAATAATGAACTTATTTTATTTGTTTGTGAAGGACGTTTCCCGGGTAGAGCGGATGGTTTAACACTTCCACAAATGGCAGGCCTCATGCAGCAAATTGGTTGTGTAGAAGCGATCAATTTAGATGGCGGCGGCAGTAGTTGCTTACTTGTTAATGGTAAAGAAACCATCAAGCCTTCTGATAAAGAAGGGCAACGCGCGGTGCCAGCCGTATTTATGATTCGCTAATTTATTTACCTGCAACATTTATTTTAAATCCCAGGCAAGTGCCGATGCGCCTAATATAGCAGCATCTGATTCTTTTAAGTGGCTCACTAAAATTTTCACTTTGTTTTGGAAAATTTGAATGAGGTTGGCTTCCATACTTTCTCTGGTAGGCTTTAAAATCAAATCGCCAGCTTTTGTTAGGCCACCAAATAATATGATGGCTTCTGGGCTTGAAAACATTACAAAGTTGGCAAGTGCAGCACCTAAAATGGTACCCGTAGATTCAAAAATTTGTTTCGCAACTGCATCACCTGCAATTGCGGCTTCGTATACTTTTTTAGAATCAATTTGATCGGAGGGTACAGATCTTAATGAACTGGGTTCGGTACTTTTTTCTAAAATTTCAAGTGTGGTTAAGCGCACACCTGTTGCTGATGCATAGGATTCTAATGAACCTCTTTTTCCTGTGCCTTCATGTAATCTACCATTTGGAATGATGGTAGTATGGCCAAGTTCACCAGCAAACCCGTCGTGACCATACACGAGTTTTCCATTCGCAACAATGCCACTTCCTACACCAGTGCCAAGCGTAATCATAATAAAGTCTTTCATGCCCTGTGCAGCACCGTACATCATTTCACCAATAGCTGCGGCGTTGGCATCATTGGTTAATACCACGGGAATCTTAAATTTATCTTCCATCATGCGGGCAAGTGGAATAATGCCCTTCCAAGGAAGGTTGGGGGCGTACTCAATGGTTCCTGTATAATAGTTTCCATTGGGTGCGCCCACACCAATTCCTTTGATGCGGCCTATGCCGCCAACATTGTCAATTAATTTAGTGAGCTCAGTATGGAGTTCATCAATAAAGTCATTTACATCGGTGTGTTTACGTGTAGCTATTTCACTTGAAAACAAAACATTTCCCACGCGGTCTACAATACCAAATTTAGTACCCGTTCCACCAATGTCAATGCCTATTGCTAATGCCTCTAATGCGCTCGTATTATTTAACATGTTTTTTGTTTCAATTTCGTTCAATCTTATGGGAGTCAAACTAGTGACCGCCACTTACCTGTGCATCAAAATCGATGCCTTGTGTTTTTAATACTGCTTTTTGTTTTAATGTTAAGTACACTAATAATAAAAATCCAGCGGCTGCTAATAAATATGATTTATGCATACCTACCGCATCCATATCTCCAATTGCACCTTGCAATGGCGGAATAATTGCCCCACCTAAAATCATCATAATCAAAAATGCAGATCCTTGGCTGGTATATTTTCCTAAACCACCTACGCTTAAAGAAAAAATACAAGGCCACATAACAGAGCAGCAAAGACCGCCCGCCATAAATGCATACACCGATACAATGCCGTTTGTAAATACGCCAACTAACATACAAGCAGCGGCAAGAACAGAAACAGCTAATAAAGTTTTAACTGGTTTTTCTTGACCATAAAAGAATGCACCAACAGCAATGGCAATAAACACCGCGTATCCAAATAAATCACTAACATCGTTACCATAAATTTGACTCACGCCAAGCACTACGCCAAATGCAATAAATGGAACCACAATCATCATCACTGTTTTAAGGGTTCCTTTTAAATTAAATACGCTAATAGCACCTGTCCATCTACCAATCATTAAGCTACCCCAGTAGAGTGAAACGTATTTTGAAATCGCACTTTCATCTAAACCTTCGGCAGTTAAATAACCAGGTATTTTTAATAAAGCACCAAAATTATTATCGATGGTTACTTCAACGCCTACGTATACGAAAATACCAATCATACCATATATTAATTGAGGGTACTTCATAGCACCCCATCCATCATTATTTTTGATGGCACTAGCATTTGAATAAAATAATACACCTACAACTGCAACTAAAGAAATAAGGAGTAAAGTTAGTTTTGACACTTCGGTAAATTGACCTACTATAATAACAGCGCCAATTAAAAGTGTCATCATTAATAAGGAAGAAGAAGCCTTGTTTGCTTTTTCAAAAGCTTCATCATTTTTGCCGTCTGGTAAATTTGAGAAGGTAAAAAATAATGCAACAGCTGCAAAAACGCCTGCCACAATGAGGTATAAAATATTAATGTTGGTAACCGTAACCACTGCTGCTTTACTATCCGCAGTTCCAAACAAGAAAAAGCTTACAATAATAGGACCTAGTGTGGTACCTAATGAGTTGATACTTCCGCCTAAATTTAAACGGTGTGAACCCGTTGAAGGATCACCTAATGAAATAGCAAAAGGTTGAGCTGCAGTTTGTTGCAAAGAAAAACCAAGTGCTACCACAAAAAAGGATGCTAAAATGGCTGGAAAAGAATTTGCATTGGCAGAAGGTATAATAAGTAAAGCACCTACCACCGAAATAAGTAGTCCGTAAATAATGCCTTTTTTATAACCAATTTTGTTGAGTAGGTCTTTTCCTAAAACGTTTGAAAAAATAAATAAGATAAGTGATCCAATAAAATAAGCACCATAAAATGCAGATCCAATTAGTTGCGACTCAAAATTATTGAGGTTGAAATGTGTTTTACAAAATGGGATAAAAATACTGTTAGAAGCAGCAATAAATCCCCAAAAGAAAAATACCATCACAAGGGTTGTTAATGCACCGGTGTTGGTGGGTTGTTTAGGTTGGCTCATATCAATCATTTAATTTGTTAGTAGGCTCTAAAATAATAATAAAATAGGTACCGAAAAAGTAAAACTAGAATTTGTAGGCATAGAATAAATGCTTACATTAGTTGTAAACCTAGAATAAGCGCTATGGAAGTGGTTCATATCAGTGCCGAATGTTATCCTGTGGCCAAGGCTGGCGGCCTTGGAGATGTTGTAGGAGCGCTCCCAAAATACCAAAATAAGGCGGGCATTACCTCAAAAGTAGTAATGCCTATGTACCGTACGCCCTTTTTATACAATTCAGATTGGGTTGTCGATTATAAGGCCAAAGCCTATATGGGTGGATGGGAATTTGAGTATACCATTATTAAAGAAGTTAATAATAAGCTCGGATTTGATTTGTACCTAGTAGATATTGCTGGCTTATTAGACCGTCAAAAAATTTATGGTTACGCCGATGATGCCGAGCGTTTTACTGCTTTTCAAATTGCAGTAGTGCACTGGATGTCTCATTGGAATCACCGCCCAACGGCGGTGCATTGTCACGATTATCATGCGGGGCTTATTCCATTTATGATGCAGCACTGTTATGATTATCAACATTTAAAAGCCGTGCCAACGGTTTTAACCATTCATAATGCACAATATCAGGGCTGGTTGCCATGGGCACAGTCTATGTTAATTCCTAAATGGGATCTCTCAAAAAAAGGATTACTCGATTGGGGCGGTAGTATCAATCCACTCGCTGCTGCTATTAAGTGTGCCTCCAAAGTAACAACGGTAAGTCCTAGTTATATGCAGGAACTGATGCATCATGCCAATGGCCTCGAAACATTAATTGCATCTGAAAAAAATAAGTGTGTAGGTATTTTAAATGGAATAGATCATGAGGTTTGGAATCCTGCAACTGATACTTATTTAACCGCTCATTTTGATGTTGATACGGTAACTAACGGAAAACAAAAAAACAAACAAAATATTTGCGAACAGTTTGGACTAGATGCAACTAAGCCGCTTTTTGTTTTTATTGGAAGGCTAGTAGGAGAAAAAGCTGCCGATGTTTTGCCAGCTGCTTTGCATACTGCTATTGGGGCCTATGGTGCAAAAGCGTCTTATATGATTTTAGGAAGTGGTGAACCTTTGGTAGAAGCCGGTTTAACAAATCTAGCTTTTGCAAATAATAATATTAAAGTTAGTTTAGGATACAACGAATTGTTGAGTCACCAGCTCTATGCCGCCGCCGATTTTTTACTCATGCCTTCTAGGGTAGAGCCTTGTGGTTTAAATCAACTCTATGCCATGCGTTATGGAACGGTTCCCATGGTGCGCAGCACCGGTGGACTTCAAGATACGGTTATTGACATGGGTGATGCAGGAGGGTATGGTATTAGATTTACGCATGCCAATGAAACGGATATTGTACATGCTGTTGGACGAGCCATAGATGTTTTTGAAAATAAAACACATTTGTTGTGGATGCGTGAACGCATGATGCAAATCAATCATAGTTGGGAACAAACAGTTCAGTCCTATACGAATGTATACAAGTCACTATAAATTTTTATGCTAAAAAAAATAAGCGTATGAGTACGATTTCAAAATCTGTGTTGGCCGTTATTTTAGGTGGCGGTGCTGGGTCTCGATTATTCCCTTTAACAGTGAGTAGATCCAAGCCTGCTGTGCCTATTGCAGGAAAGTATCGACTTGTAGATATCCCTATTAGCAACTGTATTAATAGCCAAATCAACCGCATGTTTGTGTTAACGCAGTTTAATTCTGCGTCGCTCAATAAACATATCAAAAACACCTATCATTTTAGTGCATTTAGTAGTGGCTTTGTAGATATTTTAGCCGCCGAGCAAACCCCCGATAATCCAGGATGGTTTCAGGGTACCGCCGACGCTGTTCGTCAATCACTGCGTCATATTTCTAATTTAGATTTCGATTACATTTTAATTTTAAGTGGGGATCAACTTTATCAAATGGATTTTAGTGAAATGTGGCAAGCCCATATTGCAAAAGGTGCTGACATTTCAATTGCGACTATTCCAGTAGACAGTAGAGACGCACCTGAGTTTGGTATTTTAAAAACCAATAACGAAAATTTAATTACCTCTTTTATAGAAAAGCCTGTTCCTGATTTGTTGCCTAATTGGACAAGTGATACAGGCGCCGTTATGCAGGCCGCTGGTAAAAATTATTTGGCGTCGATGGGTATTTATATTTTTAGTAAAAAAGCACTCTATCATTTACTCAATGAAGTGCACCCCAATGCCACCGATTTTGGCAAAGAAATTATGCCGCAGGCAATTGATTCATACAAAGTAGTGAGTTTCCAATATGATGGCTACTGGACAGACATCGGAAATATTTATTCATTTTTTGAAGCCAATATTGGCCTCACCGATGATGTGCCGCTGTTTAATTTATTTGACAATGCTAAAACAGTGTATAGCCGTGCCCGCATGTTGCCACCTGCAAAAATTAGTGGCACCCGACTTAATAAAAGCATCATTGCAGAAGGGTCCATTATTTTAGCGGATGCTATCGAACAATCGGTGGTAGGTATTAGGGCCAGAATAGGAATCGGTACCACTGTTGCCAACGCGTATATCATGGGTAATGACTACTACGAAACCCTCGATCAAATTCATGATAATACGCTTGCCGGAAAGCCACTAATAGGCATTGGGCAGCGCTGTGTAATAGAATGTGCCATTATTGACAAAAACTGCCGTATAGGGAACGATGTAATCATAAAGGGAGGCAAGCACCTCGCCAACACCGATCATCCATTGTACGCAGTAAAAGACGGCATTGTGGTGGTTAAAAAAATGGCCATTTTACCCGATGGTTTTGTGATTCAATAAGTGTTTGGATAGGTTTTTTGCCTATTTTAGTGGATATGTATTTTTTACACATTGCTAAACACGATTGCTATGTCAAATTCATCCGCTAGCCCCGCGTCCTCAGCGGGCCTTAAACCCAAACCTAGATTGTCGCTAGGTCAAATCTTTTTCATGAGTTTTGGTTTTTTGGGTATTCAATTTGGTTTCGCTTTACAAAATGGAAATGCTAGCCGAATACTTCGTTCATTTGGTGCCGACGTGGATCAACTCCCTGCGTTTTGGATTGTAGCACCACTCATGGGTATGCTTGTACAACCACTTATTGGTCATTATAGTGATAGAACTTGGAACCGAATTGGAAGAAGAAAACCTTATTTTTTAGTAGGGGCATTGCTTTCATCTATTGCACTTTTATTTTTACCTAACGCTGGTGCCGTTGCATCTGTTATTCCAGCACTTTGGATTGGCGCAGGTATTGTGATGATCATGGATGCCTCTTTTAATGTTGCCATGGAACCCTTTAGAGCGCTTGTTGCTGACAATTTACCGGATGCGCAAAGCACGAGCGGATTTGCAGTACAAACTTTTTTAATTGGCGTTGGCGCCGTTGCGGGATCTGAACTTCCTGGATGGTTGGCAAAACTTGGATTCTCCCAAGAAGCAGGCCCAACAGGGGTTGCAGACAATATTAAATATGCCTTTTACATTGGAGCCGCTGTATTTATCATTGCTATTTTGGTAACCGTATTTTTTTCTAAGGAATATGCACCTGCCGAATATGAATCTTACCATGGCGTACAAACAGAGGAAACAAAAAAAGCAGGCTTGTCTGAAATTTTTGTTGATTTTAAAAAAATGCCACGCACCATGAAGCAGTTAGGGCTGGTGCAATTTTTTTCTTGGTTTGCACTTTTTAGCATGTGGGTATTTACAACTGATGCAGTAGCAACACACGTGTACAAATTATCTGGCGACGATGTGTTGTCTGTGGCATACAACGAGGCTGGTAATAAAGTGGGTTCTGCATTTGGAACTTATAATTTAGTGGCTGCTATTTACGCATTATTCTTACCGGTTGTGGCTAAATTTTTAGGACGAAAGGGTACGCATGCGTTTTCATTGTGTGCAGGAGGTATAGGACTCGTGTCCATTTATTTTATTACTGATCCTGCTATGCTTACCTATTCGATGATTGGCGTAGGGTTAGCATGGGCTAGTATTTTGGCCATGCCGTATGTGATTTTATCGGGTTCTATTCCTGCTGGAAAACTTGGTATTTACATGGGTATTTTTAATTTCTTTATCACACTTCCTCAAATTATTAATGGTATTTGTGGGGGTTGGATTGTGAAGCATATTTATGGAGGACAACCTATTTATGCCATTGTATTGGCTGGTTTTTTAATGCTTTGTGCATCGGTGAGTGTTTTATTTGTGTATGATCCGGGTGCATCAAAACTGGCCAGTAAATAATTTAATTGAATATTGAAAACAATCATTATGAAAAAAATAATTTCTTTTGTATTTCTTGTGTGCAGTGTAAGTTTTTCATTTGCGCAAGCCGTAACCATGTATCCTACCAATTGGTTTGTTGGCATGAAACTAAATAAAGTACAGTTGCTTTTAAGAAGTGATGATCCTAATTTTTCAAAAGCTACATTTAGTGTAAAATATCCGGGTGTAACACTTACCAAAACCCATTCATTTGCGAATGGTAAATATGTAGCGCTCGATGTTACAGTTGCGCCAACAACAAAAGCAGGGACTGTAAAAATTAGTGCTACGCGTGCTGGTAAAGTAAGCGTATATGACTGGGCATTGTTAAACAGACGTGAAGGGAATGGTACCAAATTTGCACAAGGTGTACGTAGTGAAGACGCTGTTTATTTACTAATGCCAGACCGTTTTAGCAATGCAGATAAAACCAATGATGCTTTTAAAGATATGCGTGATAGTGTTGCGAATGCCAGTGATGTTTTACTGCGTCATGGGGGTGATTTAAAGGGGTTAGAAAATCACTTAAATTATATTAAAGAGCTTGGTATGACTTCTATTTGGATGTGCCCAGTAATAGAAAATGACATGCCGCAAAGCAAAGAGGCGGCTGGTTGGATGAGTGGATACCATGGATACTGGTTTACGGATCATTACAAAATTGATAAGCGTTTAGGTGGTAATGAAGCGTATAAATCTTTATCAGATGCGATGCATAAAAATGGATTAAAACTAATTCAGGACGCGGTGTACAATCATGTGGGTGATTTTCATTGGATGCATCATGACGCGCCAGATAAAAGCTGGATCAATCAGTGGGATACCTACACAGGTAGTACGCACAGAGAGGAGGCGGTTTATTCAAATAATGGTAGTGCTATTGATAAAAAGAAAATGTTAGATGGTTGGTTTGTGCCACATTTGCCGGATGTAAATCAGCGCAACCCTTATGTTGCCAATTATTTAATTCAACACGCTATTTGGACCACCGAAACCTTTGGCGTAGATGGTTGGAGAGTGGATACTTATAAATATTGTGATGAAGCGTTTATGAACCGCGTCAACGATGCGTTAATGCTTGAATATCCTAGGCTTACCATTTTTGGTGAAACGGTTTCAAGGTCTGTAACAGGTACAGCTTATTTTACGCGCAATAACATGGACATTCCATTCAAGCACAATGTGGAGGGCGTAACAGATTTTCCAGTGTATTATGCTTTGTTAGACGCCGTTAATCAACCTTTTAGTTGGGATAATGGCTTGTCTAAATTATATGTAACCTTATCGCAAGATGTTTTGTATAAAAATCCATTTAACAATAGTATTTTTTTAGACAATCATGACAACAACCGTTTCTTCTCGATGGTTGGTGAAGACTACAATAAATTTAAAATGGGGATAGGTATGCTGTATACTACACGTGGTATTCCTCAGCTATATTATGGCACAGAAATTTTAATGAAAAATTTCATGAACCCAAGTGATGCCATGGTGCGTTTAAATTTCCCGGGTGGATTTCCGGGGGATGCTGTAAATAAATTTGAAGCGACTGGCAGAAACGCAAAAGAAAATGACGCCTTTAATTTTGTAAAAACAGTGGCTAATTTCAGGAAAGGCTCTCCTGCACTTACAAAGGGTAGCACTACTATGTTTGTTCCTAAAGATGGCTATTTTGTTTATTTCAGAAAGGCAGACAACCAAACTATTATGTGTGTGGTAAATAGTAATGATAAAGCACAAGACGTTCAGTTTTCTGATTACGCCGAATTAACAAATGGTTTTAAGGGCGGAAAAGAAGTGGTAACGGGTTATCAGGTAGGTACGAAGTTTTCTATTCCGGCAAAGCAAATGTGGATTATTGAATTAAGTAAATAAAGGTTGTACCTTACACCAAACATCTACATTGGCAACTGAAAATTCTTTACAGCAAACAACAGCATCTGTTTGGGAATACTCTTTATTTTCAGAGGCGGATGTACGCAATTTTCAGGCGGGTACACATTATCAGTTGTATCATTTGTTTGGCAATAAGCAACTGCGGTTCAATGAAGTTGCGGGTACCTACTTTGCAGTATGGGCACCTAGCGCTACCGCTGTTTTTGTTACGGGTAATTTTAATGGATGGAATCTAGCATCCCATTCACTCCATGTAAGACCAGATTCGTCGGGTATATGGGAAGGATTTATTCCGGGGGTTGAAGCGGGGGAGCTCTACAAATATCATATTCACGGCTTTGAAGGGGCTAGGCTTAATAAGGCAGATCCCTTTGCGCACTACGCCGAAAAACGGCCCGATACCGCGTCCATTACATGGCAAACAGGTTACCCTTGGTCTGATCAACATTGGATGCAGCACCGTAAATACAAAAATGCATTAGATGCACCTATATCAGTGTACGAAATGCATTTGGCAAGTTGGATGCGTCCTATTCCTTCTGATGAAGGAAGTTACAATACCTACACACAAATAGCTGAAAGGCTTATTCCATATGTGTTACAAATGGGATTTACCCATATCGAGCTCATGCCGGTTATGGAACATCCATTTGATGGCAGTTGGGGTTATCAGGGTACAGGTTTTTTTGCACCCACATCCAGATTTGGTAATCCGCAAGATTTTGCAGCCTTTGTAAATGCTTTTCATAACGCAGGCATCGGGGTTATTTTAGACTGGGTGCCATCACATTTTCCGTATGATGCCCACGGGCTTTATTTATTTGATGGGTCGCATACTTATGAGTATGCCGATATGCGTAAAGGTTTTCATCCCGATTGGAACTCTTATATTTTTAATTACAAACGCGGTGAAGTAAAATCTTTTTTAATTAGTAGCGCGCGTTTTTGGATAGACCAGTTTCATATCGATGGATTAAGGGTAGACGCCGTGAGCTCCATGCTTCGTTTAGATTACAGTAGGAAAAAAGGAGAGTGGGAGCCCAACGAACTGGGAGGTGATGGTAATTTAGAAGCCGTTGCATTTATCAAAGATTTAAACGAAACACTCTATCGAGATTTTCCGGATATACAAACCATTGCAGAAGAAGCCACAGATTGGCCGGGTATTAGTAAGCCCACATCTATGGATGGGCTTGGCTTTGGTATGAAATGGATGATGGGATGGATGCATGATACCCTCGATTATTTTAAAGCAGATCCACTCATGCGCTCTGGGCTTCAGGATAAATTTTCATTTAGTATGATGTACTATTACGATGAAAATTTTATGTTGCCTTTAAGTCATGATGAAGTGGTACACGGCAAAAGCCCCATGATTTATAAAATGCCTGGTGACGAGTGGCAGAAGTTTGCCAATCTAAGACTGCTGTATACCTACATGTATATGCATCCAGGCGCCAAGCTTTTATTTATGGGTAATGAGTTTGCGTCTACCACCGAATGGAATTATAAATCAGAACTGCCTTGGCATTTGTTAGCACATCCAAGCCATGGCGGCATGAAATATTGTGTTCAAAAGCTAAACGAGTTGTATACTTCACAACCTGCTTTGTATGAATTGCAGTTTGAGCCCGCTGGTTTTGAATGGATAGATTTGCAGCACAGATCTGAATCTGTAATGGCGTTTAAACGCAAAGGAAAAAATCCTGCTGGGGATATTGTGGTCATCATTAATGCCACACCGGTGGTACGAAATGATTGGAAAATAAGTGTGCAAGGAAAAGAGGAGTGGCAAGAAATATTTAATAGTGATCATCCAGACTTTTGGGGAACGGGTGTTGTCTACAACCCAGCTATACCCTGTGTTTGCGTAGATGCACAAAATAAATGGTATGAACTTACCTTACAACTGCCTGCATTAAGCGCGGTTGTGTTACAATAGTTTATTTAATCTACTACGGGTAGTTGTAAGCAAAAGGTAGTGCCCTTTTCGGGCTCTGTGCGTTTGATAAATAATTTACCTTGGTGATAGGTTTCCATAATTCTTTTACTGAGTGGAAGACCAAGTCCCCAACCACGTTTTTTGGTGGTAAAACCGGGTTCAAATATTTGGCTAGCCGTTTCACTATCCATGCCTTTTCCGGTATCTGAAATAGTAATACTCAATTGTTTATTTTCTACCGTCGCCAAAATGGTAATAGCGCCAGCACCCTCAGTGGCATCCAGCGCATTTTTAATGAGGTTTTCTAATACCCAGTCAAAAAGAGGTACAGAAAGCAGTACAAAAACTTCGGGTGGTAAAGTGCATTCTATAACTACTTGCTTACTAGATCTAAGTTTCATGTAAGCCACCATACGTTCAATTTCTGTGAATGGGTTGCTCCGCGATAGTTGAGGGGCACTACCTATTTTTCCAAAACGATCCGAAATAAGTTGCAGCCTTTCAATGTCTTTTTCAATTTCAAAAACAATGGGATCTTTGGTTTCTTTTTCTTTTAACAAAGCAATCCATCCTTGAAGGCTAGAAACCGGCGTGCCCAGTTGGTGGGCTGTTTCTTTGGCCATGCCTAGCCATAATTTATCCTGCTCATTTTTATATCTTGTTCGAACGGCAGCTACTGCAATAAACACAAATAGCGCTACAATGAGGAGTTGGATATACGGATACCATTCTACCTCTTTTAAAAGTTTACTTGGGCCGTAATAATAGTGGTTAGCCGTGTATGGCGAGTCAGATACAACTACCACAATGGGTGTTTTGCAAAACTTTTTAAAGTCTTCCAAAGTATTTGTCAGGTACAAGCTATCTGATGCAATACGGGCAGTATCTAGGTTGAGGGCATTGCCAGTGGGAATCCCTTTTTCATTGGTTTCAATGATAGGAATGTCTTCGTTGTCTGCACTAATTTGTGTGGCAAGATTTAAATTGCTACTGTCTTTGCTACTTAATATGGTTTGTTGTGCCTCTATCCATTCGCGCACATATTTTCTTTCGGTGTTGGCAATTTTGCCAGCTACATACGTCGAATAAAATATGGTAGCGCATACAAATAGTATGGCAACAAAAACGAGTAAGCCCGACCATCTTAGTTGTTTCATGGTCAATTAAAACAAGCCACCTTTTTTAAGGCTTGTTACCCCTTCTCCAATTTTAAATCCGTTGTTGTAAATCTCGATTTTGTAATTCCCCATTTGAAAAGCAGCTGTTTGTTTCCAGTCAAAACTTACTTGACTTGCTTTTCCTTGCTCGTAATTTACACTCACTTTGTTTGTGTATGATTTGTTGCCTTCTTCTCTGGTATTAAAAGAAGCACCTTCTGAAATGGCTTTGCCATCAGGTCCGGTAACACATACATAAATGTCTTTGGTGCCTGATGCTGCAATTCTGTTAGGGTCTAGTGTAAAAGAAATACGAATAAGGTCGGCACGTTTTGCAGAACTGGTTGCTTTTGCAGCGCCATTGTTTTTTACATTGAGCGCAGCGATACCAATATTTGATGCGTGTAGGGTAGAAGCTACGTCTACTTTTTCATCAAGTTCTTTTTTAGTAGCAGATAAGTTTTGCTCTAAATTTTGTTTGTCGTTGGTAAGTTGAGACTTTTCGGTATTTAACTGTTCATTGGCAACCGTAAGTTGTTTGTTTTCGCCTTTTAGTTTTTCTATTTCGGCAAATAAGCCTTCTACTTTACCATTTAATTCAAGAATCATTTGACGCGCTAACGATAAATCGGCATCAGATGCTTTTTTATTTTTAATGATCGCACTAATATTTGATTTCAGTTGCTGAATTTCATTGCCTCTATCTGCAAGTGCGCCTTGTAATTGACTGTTATTGAGTGTAAGTGAGTCGGCTTTCGCAGCTACTATATCGTAAGCTTCTTGAATCGCACCCCTGCTGCTATCTACAAACTGGATTTTGGTTTCCATGAGGGTAACCGTGTCTTGGTGCTGATTATTGCTATATAAAAAATAGGCCCAGCTACCTACTAGGGCTACCACTAAAAACAGTATAATTCCTTTATTGTTACTATTGTTTCCGTTACTTGCTGACATATGTATTTGTTTTGTTGCAAATTAAATAAAATCGCTTGAAACCAGCTTAGTTTTAGCATTTTGATACAATTTTCTAGCATCTTTGCAGTATGTCTGCCGAAAAAATCATTGCTGATTGGAAAAAAGGGAACTTCAAGCCTATTTATTGGCTAGAAGGGGACGAGCCTTTTTTTATAGACCAAGTGGTGCATTACGCCGAGCATAAAATTTTACCAGAGGCAGAAGCGAGCTTTAATTTATCAATATTTTATGGTAAAGATGCCGATTGGTCTTCGGTGGTGAATGCTTGTATGCGTTACCCCATGTTTGCCGAAAAGCAAGTGGTTATTTTAAAAGAAGCGCAGCAGATGCGCGACATCGAAAAATTAGAATCTTACATCGACAATCCTCTGGCTTCTACCATTTTTGTGGTGAGCTACAAAGAAAAAAAAGTAGATGGCCGTTCAAAATTGGCCAAAACTTTAAAGTCAAAAGGAGAGATGCTGTCTACCAAAAAAATGTATGATAGCCAATTGCCTGAATGGGTCAATCAAATGGTGGCTTCACATAAATTAACCATTGCGCCAAAAGCGCTGCATTTACTCGTGGATCATATTGGCAATGATTTGAGTAGACTTCAAAATGAAGTGGAAAAGTTAGCCGTAAACTTAGCGGGTCGAAAAAATATTACAGAAGACGATATTGAAAAATACATTGGTGTCAGTAAAGATTTTAATGTGTTTGAATTGCAGGATGCACTTGGTAAAAGGGATCTTGCTAAATCCATCCGAATCATTCATTATTTTGAAGCCAACCCAAAAGCGGCACCCATTCAAATGATACTTCCTGCGCTGTATAATTATTTTAGTAAAGTGTTTATGCTGTATAGCTTACCAAGTATTACCGAACAGTCTGCTGCTGCTGCACTTGGGGTAAATCCATTTTTCGTAAAAGAATACATTGCTACTGCGCGCCGTTACGATTATGAGGGTATCGAAAAAGTATTATTACTACTACATCAATACAATTTAAGAAGTATTGGCGTGCATGATGGGGGCACTTCTGATGCGGGCTTGTTAAAAGAAATGGCCGTAAAAATGATTGCTTAATTGCTGATGCATTAAATGGCGCCTTGTAATAAGGCAGCGGCTTTCTTTTTGTCTTGTAAGAGTTGCGCTTTTAACCCTTCTAGTCCTTCAAATTTTACTTCGCCTCTTAAATAATAATAGAGTTCTACTTTTACTTGTGCGCCATAAATGTCGGCGTCAAAATCAAAAATATTTACTTCTACCACTCTTTTTTTGCCATCAATAGTAGGTCTAACGCCAATATTCATCATGCCCGTGTATACTTCTTTTGCATCATTGATGGTAACGCGAACGGCATACACGCCATCGCTTGGTATGAGCTTTTCTTCGGGGGCAATATGTAAATTAGCTGTTGGATAACCAATGGTTCTGCCCACTTTATTTCCTTCTACTACAAGGCCATCAAAAAAATAAGGGTAGCCTAAAAAAACATTGGCGGTTTCAATATCATGTGCTGCAATAGACGCTCTAATTTTTGTGGAACTCACCACCGATTCTTGTAATATTTGCTCCGATATTTCATTCACTACAAAACCTTTTTCTAAACCCACTTGCTCCAATAATTCAAAATCGCCGAGCCTGCCTTTGCCAAACCGGTGATCGTATCCAATCACAACCGTGTGTGGTTTAAAATAAGCCACTATAAAATCTGTAATGTATTCTCTTGCGCTTAAGTTAGAAAAATGATGATCAAAAGGCACGACTACCAAGTGATCGATGCCCGCTTTTTCTAATAAACTTATTTTTTCTTGGAGTGTGGTTAATAGTTTTACATCGCCCGGTACCGACGATACAATTTTGCGCGGGTGGGGATGAAATGTGATGATGACCGTTTCTCCATTTACGGCAATAGCGGTTTCCCTCAGTTGTTGTAAGATTTTTTGATGACCCTTGTGTACTCCGTCAAAAGTGCCAATTGTAAGCACGGCATTGTTAAAAGTTGGTAAAGAGGGAGCTAGTTCGTAGTGGACTTTCATAATCAGCGGCAAAAATAAGCGGGAAAATCCAATCTTAGGCCATTTGCAAGGGTTCTCTTTCTGTCTTTTGCTTACCTTTGCTATGGATACCGGTTTTTGTTCATATTTATTCTATATCAATGTCTTTATACGCTAAACGAGGGGTTTCGGCTCAAAAGGAAGAAGTACATGCAGCAATTCAAAAGCTAGATCAAGGCTTGTATCCGCATGCTTTTTGTAAAATGTACCCCGATTATTTGATGGGTGATGATGACTTTGTAAATATCATGCACGCAGATGGGGCGGGTACCAAAAGTATTTTAGCGTATTTATATTGGAAAGAAACAGGCGATGTTTCTGTGTGGGAAGGAATTGCGATTGACGCTGTTGCCATGAATTTAGATGATTTGCTTTGTGTGGGTGTAACGGATAATATTTTGTTTTCATCTACGATTGATCGCAATAAAAAAGTTATTCCGGGTGCTGTTTTAGAAGCTGTTATTAACGGCACGCAATCTTTTTTTGATACACTCGCCAGTTATGGGGTTACCGTTCATTACTTAGGTGGCGAAACTGCCGATGTAGGGGATGTGGTAAGAACCATTGCTGTTAACGGAACCATGCAAAGTAGATGGCCAAAATCAAAACTCATTACCAACCAAAACATTGCTGCTGGTGATGTGATTGTTGGTTTTGCCAGTTCGGGTAAGGCGTCTTATGAAAAAGAATACAATAGTGGGCTTGGTAGTAATGGTTT
Source organism: uncultured Bacteroidota bacterium (assembly GCA_903958045.1). Classification (GTDB taxonomy): domain Bacteria; phylum Bacteroidota; class Bacteroidia; order Chitinophagales; family Chitinophagaceae; genus Sediminibacterium. Next base: position 21,483 of record CAJBRT010000155.1, read on the forward strand.
AACCAGTGCAAGGCATGATGTACTTAGTCATTACTATGCCGAAAAATATCCAGAAACATTTGAACCAACACTAGACAAAGAAGTGGTTTACTTAGGCAAAAGTAAAATGACGGATACCCTTACTGTTGATGGGTTTGCGGATCCTATTACCATTGGTAAACTTTTATTGAGTCCTACTAGAACCTATGCGCCACTTGTTAAAAAAATATTAGACACGCATTTTAGTGATATCCATGGCATGATACATTGTAGTGGTGGTGGGCAAACCAAGTGCATGAAATATTTGCCTACAACTTTAAAAATTATCAAAGACAATTTGTTTACACCGCCGCCTATTTTTAATTTGATTCAAGAAAATGCGGGGTCAGATAATAAAGAAATGTATCAGGTGTTTAACATGGGTCACCGCTTAGAAATTTTCACCAATCAACAAACAGCAGAGGCACTTATTGCCACCGCTGCCGAATTTAATATTGAAGCACAAATTGTGGGTCGTGTAGAAGCGGCACAAAAGTCAAGTTTACACTTACATACCTCAACAGGTATTATCGATTTTGAATATTAAAATATTTTTATGTCAGAAACAGTTGTATCCATTAACCAAGCTAAAATTTATCAAGGCAATAATTTGATATTGGATGATGTAAATTTTACCGTGCAAAAAGGGGAGTTTGTATACCTGGTTGGAAAAACAGGAACCGGTAAAAGCAGTTTGTTAAAAACGCTTTATGGGGAACTGGCTTTACAGCACGGGACTGGCTCTGTGGTTGGATTTGACTTAAAAGACATGGACTGGAAAAAAGTTCCATTTTTACGCCGAAATTTAGGTGTTGTATTCCAAGATTTTCAGTTGTTAACCGACCGAAATGTGCATGAAAATTTGCGCTTTGTTTTGCAAGCAACAGGTTGGCAGGATGAGCGTCTAATTGAAGAAAAAATCAATGATGTATTAGATAAGGTAGGCCTCAAAAGCAAAGGATTTAAAATGCCTTTTGAGATGAGTGGTGGTGAGCAGCAGCGTGTGGATATTGCGCGCGCGCTACTTAATTCGCCTAAATTAATTTTAGCGGATGAGCCTACGGGTAATCTAGATCCTGAAACTAGTGATGAGATCATGCAACTACTTATACATATCGCAAAAGATTACGGAACTGCTGTAATTATGGCTACCCACGATTTTATTGTGATTAACAGATACCCTTCTCGTATTTTAAAAACAGAAGGTGGTAAAGTGCTAGATAGTGGCGCGTTGTAAAAAAATCAAGTAATCAATTGAAATAACAAATGAATTAGCCCCAAATAATAGTGGAGCATTCTTTTGCCAATACTTCGTTCGTTTTTTCGGCACCAATCAATTTTTTTCTGGTTTCAATTTCTTCCTCCGAAAATGGATGATGATATAACTGTATAATAATTTCTTGGAACGCATTTGCAGAAGTTCCTTGGTGATAAGAACCTCCCATAACACCGCTTTCCATTTTAGTATTGGTCAAGCAGTGTCTTCCCTTTTTTATACCTTCTAATAACGCTTCGTCAGCACCGGATTTGATAAAGGATGGCTGTATAATGATTTGTGCTTTTTCAATCATATCCTGACGTTCGGAACTAGAAGGATTGGCAACAATGCAGGTATGAGGTTGCATGTGTGCTAGTTCAACCAAAGATGGCGCAGGGCTGTTGCCAGTAATTACAAAGGGAACTTTAAGGTTATGAAATACATGGGTTAAAAGCCAGCTAGCCGTTTTGTGTGTTGCGGCGTCTGAAAGATTACCCTGAAAAAGACAATAATTGCCAAGTCCGGTTTTAGATGTAATGCTATTACTGCTTGTTGTAAAGGGTGCTAGAATATGAATATTGCCGCCTAAAAATAAATCATCTAGCGTATGTTTGTCTGCACTTGATGTTACCATCCAGGAAACCCGTTGATTTATTTTTTTGAGTATCCTTTTAGAAAGCACCGCCTCTCTTTGGTAAAATAGTTTTTTAAGTGGTGCTATGCTCCGCTCTTGGAGGTACCTAAAATAATTTGGTGCATAGGTAAGAATGCGTACCCAAATTTTTCTATGTTCCAGTGCTGATGATAATGCAAGGCCACTTGGCCCCATGCCTTCAATTAAGATGGGGTAGTTGTTGCTTGCCAGATCATTTTCCAGTTGGTCGTTTTGGTATTTGGCTGTCGCGTAAGGTGCAGAAAATGAAAAGTTTCGATGCCCTTTATTGATGGGATAGTATTGAACGGAACTACATAAGTTTACAAGCTGTGGATGGGTGGCTTTGTTTGTGGTAGGGTCAATGGTAGAACCTTGTTCGCTAAACGTAAACAAATGCACCTGGATGCCCGCTGCAAATAGCGCTTCCAAACACCAAAAGGTTTGCTGCGCGTCACCAATGGTGTTTGGGCAAGGCATATGTCCGGTTATGACGTTAAGGCTTCTTTGCATGGGGGTATATAATCAACAACAAGCACTGCCATTGATTGTTCACCAAATGAATTAAATCTGGGTCATTTGTATTGACAAATGGGGTGAAATAGGGGTTTATTTCTAACTTATTTTTCCACGAAACCCACTTCGTTTTTTATTCCATCAAAAGCTTATAAATAATTGATATATAAATAATTAGAAGTATCTTATTGTTAATTAAATATATCTACATTTAACTTCTCCACGTCTTATTAACAAGCCTACAATTTTTACTATCATTTCTACCTGTTTTAATGTAAGTTCGCGGGTATTAAAAGAATAGAAAAGTGAGATTAAAATCGTTAGAAATCAAAGGGTTCAAAAGTTTTGCTGATAAAACAGTGGTAACATTTGACGAAGGGATCACTGGGATTATTGGGCCCAATGGTTGTGGTAAAAGTAATATTATCGATAGCATCAGATGGGTTATTGGTGAGCAAAAAATATCGGCGCTAAGAAGTGAAAATTTAGATGCGCTCGTTTTTAATGGTAGCAAAACAAGAAGTGCGAGTGGACTTGCCGAAGTGAGTTTGACTTTTGAGAACACCAAAAATTTACTCCCTACCGAGTTTAGTACTGTAACCGTTACCCGTCGATTTTATAAAAATGGAGAGAGTGAATACCGCCTTAACGATGTAAGCTGTCGTTTAAAAGACATCCACAATTTGTTTTTGGATACGGGTGTGAGTACCGATAGTTATGCCATCATCGAACTAGGTATGGTGGATGACATCATCAAGGATAAAGAAAACAGCCGTCGAAGAATGCTGGAGCAAGCGGCTGGAATCACTATTTACAAAACTAGAAAAAAAGAAGCTAAAAATAAATTAGACGCTACCGAGCAAGATTTAGCACGTATCGAAGATTTGTTGTTTGAAATCAACAACCAATTAAAGACCCTCGAAAATCAGGCTAAAAAAGCGGAAAAATATTTTGAAATTAAGGGCGAGTTTAGAGAAGTTTCTATCGAGCTTGCAAAAGCAGCGCTCGAAGGCTTTAACATCACTTACAAAGAGCTGAACGAACAGCAAGACCTTGAGGTAAACAAGCGCGTTCAATTAGAAGCAGAGATTGCGGTTGAAGAAGCAGCACTCGAGCAGGAGAAAGTAGGCTTTATTGAAAAAGAGCGCGCCCTTCAAAGTATGCAGCAGTCTTTTAACGACTTACTCCAAAATTTACGTGGTAAAGAAAATGATAAAAACTTAGCCACTCAAAAACTACATTACCTCAAAGAAAAAGAAACCAATTTAAAAGAGTTTTTAGACAAGGCAACAGGCCAAGTAAAAACCATTGGTGATTCTATTGAGTATACACAAATTCAGGTTGGTGATGAAGAAGCAAAATTAGCGGAGTTGCAAGACGCCGTAGAAAATGCAAAGCTTGACATCGAAAACAAACGCCGCAATTTTGATGAACGACGTTCTGGTGTGGATGCATTAAGAGGTCAGTTTCAACAAATTCAGCGTAACCAGTTTGATGCCGAAAAAAAGGTAGCCGTCGCGGATACGTCTATTCAAAACTTACAACGTGCACAAACACAGTTAACCGATGAGCAGTCTCAACGTGCGCAGCAGTTAACACAGTTACAAGAGGCACTTGTTGAAAAAGAAGAATTATTAGTAGACAAGCGTAATGCTTTAGCGGACTTACAAGCGCATCAAGAAAAAACAAAGTCTAGCATTTTTGAAACGCAGCAAGCGCTTGAAGTACTTCGTTCTGAACTAGCCGAAGAAAATAGAAAATTAGACGCTAAGCGCAACGAATACAACCTACTCAAAAGTTTAATTGACTCGATGGAAGGATATCCAGAGAGTATTAAATTTTTACACAACAATCCAGATTGGAACCATTCGGCACCTATACTTTCTGATATCATTTATGTAAAGGAAGAATTTAGAGCAGCTGTTGAAAACGTATTGGAGCCTTATCTAAACTATTATGTTGTTAATAATTTACAGGAAGGGTTGCAAGCGGTTCATTTATTAGATGCCAATCAAAAAGGGAAAGCCAACTTTTTCATGTTGGATAAGTTTGCCGATTTTAGAGCGGAAAGTTCACAACCGGCTGGCACATTTGCTGCACTTGATGTAGTAGAAGTAGACGAGCAATATAAGAAATTAGCACAGTACCTTTTATCGAGTGTGTACATCGCCGAAAACGAAGCGGCTATTAACAATAGCAATGGCGCTATCGTGCTCGAAAAAACGGGTAAATATGTTAAAGGTAAATACACTTTAACCGGCGGTAGTGTTGGTTTATTTGAAGGTAAAAAAATTGGCCGTGCTAAAAATTTAGAAAAATTAGCAGAAGATATTCAAGACCAAGAGTCTGTGGTTAACTTATTGAAATCGGATATTCAATTCAAGCACAATGAGGTGATTGCTTTTAATGATCAGTTAAAAGAAGGTAGCATCAAGCAAACGGAGTCTGAAATTAACCAATTAACCAACGAAGTTTTTGCGGCTAAAAATAGAATTGAAAATTTACAAGCGGCGAGCTTAACAGCAACAGACCGCCTCGCAGATATTGAAGCACGTTTAGGCGATGAGCATGATGCCATTTCAGAAACGCGAAATGCATTAACGCAACTCAATCAGGATTTACAAGCAACAGCGCAGCAAGTTAGTGTAGTAGAGCAGGATTATCAATTAGCTGAACAAGCATACAACGAAGCTTCTGCTGCTTACAACGAAACCAATATTTCGTTTACGCGTCAGCAAAGTAAGATCACTACCCTCAAGCAAGAGTTGTTATTCAAAGAAAATCAGTTGAGTGAACTCATTGCGCAAATCGACTCCAATACTTCGCAGTTATCGGAAGCTTCTACTGACATCGAAGAAGGGGCTGCTGCACTTGCTGCGTCTGAATCACTTTTAGTGGAATTGATGCAACAAAAAGAAGTAGAAGAACAAAAATTAAATGAAGCAGATCAGGCTTACTATAACTTGCGAAATGCACTTCAAGAAAAAGAAAGTGAACTTCGTTTAAAGTCTAAGAGTAAGGAAATGATTGATCATTTGGTAACAGAAATCAAAGACAAATTAAACAACTTGAAATTGCAGTTAGCGGGTATGAAAGAACGCCTAAGTGTAGAATTTAAAGTTGAGCTAGATGATATTTTAGATCAGCCGCGTACTTCTGAAACGCCACTAGAAGAGCTTCAAAGCACTTCGGAGCGTATGCGTAAGCGTCTCGAAAATATGGGGGAGGTAAATCCTACCGCTATTGAGGCCTACACAGAAATGCGCAAGCGTTATGATTTTATATTAGAGCAAAAAAATGACCTTGTTTCTGCAAAAGAATCTTTACTTCAAACCATTCAGGAAGTGGAAGCAACTGCTAACCAACAATTCCTTGAAACCTTCAATAAAGTAAGAGAAAACTTCCAAAAAGTATTTAAAGCTTTATTTACCGAAGAAGATACCGCCGACATGGTACTTGTGGATCCTACCAACCTTGCAGATACGGGTATTGATATTGTGGCCAAGCCTAAGGGTAAACGTCCATCATCCATAACACAGCTTAGTGGAGGAGAAAAAACATTAACGGCCACTGCATTACTATTTGCTATTTATTTAATTAAGCCAGCACCATTCTGTATTTTGGATGAGGTGGATGCGCCATTAGATGATGCCAACGTAGGTAAGTTTACGCAAATGATTAAGAAATTTAGCGACAACTCACAGTTCATTATTGTAACTCACAATAAGCAAACCATGGGTGCGGTAGATGTTATTTATGGAGTAACGATGCAAGAACCAGGTGTAAGTAAACTTGTTCCCGTAGACTTTAGAAGCCTTACTAATTAAAGCGGTTGTTAAGGTCGGTTTTCATACTTTACTTAATTTGTTTTGGGTGTTATATTTTATTTACACGCCAGCCAGATTATTTTGATGGAGAAAAAGCGCCCGCAACGATACAAAACGTATACGATTCGGCGTCCAAGCAAACCATTCCTGTTGCTGTATATCAGGCAGGGGGCACATGGCACAAAACCGATGCGCGTTATTTTTTAAGGCCAATTAAATTTGGACAAAAAGTAACTGTCATTTACGAAACCGCAACGCCCGAAACCGCTGCTGTATATACCTTTTGGGGATATTGGATAGGATGGGGTGAGTTGTTGTTTTCGGTTATTGGGTATGTGCTGCTGCTTCAAATTGCGTATTCGGTTACCACCAATCCAAACGCTGAGTCATTTCAAGAACAACTCAGTTACAAGCCTGAAAATAAACGCAAATACAACGACTAAATTTATTTTATGAATCCGCTCGCATCTAGCTTTTTACAACTGGTTACCATTATGGATGAATTAAGGGAGCAGTGCCCTTGGGATAAAAAGCAAACCATTGATACGCTCCGCTCTATGACCATCGAGGAAACCTACGAGTTAGCCGATGCAATTACAAATAAAGATTGGGATGGTATTAGAGAAGAACTTGGGGATGTGTTACTACATATTTTATTTTATGCGCGCATTGGCAAAGAAGAAAATAAATTTCAGTTACAAGAAGTGATTGATGGTATTGCTAAAAAATTAATTGATAGACATCCGCATATTTATGGTGATGTAAAAGTAGAAAACGAAGAAGACGTTAAACGTAACTGGGAAAAATTAAAATTAAAAGAAGGGAAAACCTCCGTATTAAGTGGCGTGCCCGTGTCGTTACCTGCACTTGTAAAAGCGACGCGCATGCAAGTGAAAGCAAAACAGGTAGGATTTGAATGGAAAGAAACTTTGGAGGTTTGGAATAAAGTAGAAGAGGAGATGGGAGAGCTTCAAGAAGCGGTTACCAGTAAAGATGTTTCAAAAATAGAAGACGAGTTTGGTGATGTACTTTTTAGCCTTGTTAACTATGCGCGTTTTGTGGGTGTAGATCCAGAATCGGCCCTCGAAAAAACCAACCTAAAATTTAGAACCCGCTTTATGTATATGGAAGCGCAGGCGACAGCCCAGGGTAAAAGTTTAGGGGATATGACATTAGCAGAAATGGATGTGCTTTGGAACGAAGCCAAAACGAAATAAATCCAAATGTAATCTTCAACGTCTACTTTCTATTTTCTTTTCGCTTGCTGCGTAGCAACCCATTTTTCAAAGGCATCCAAAGTATAGCTACTCAGGTTGTTTTCTTTGGTTACACCCGCTTTTTGAGCCACTAAAACCCCATACTTGCAATCTTCAAAGCCTTCTACGGCATGTGCGTCGGGATTAATAGAAATAAGTAGGCCTTTATCAAGCGCTTTTCCAATCATACGCCAATCAATATCTAAGCGGCGAGGATGTGCGTTTAATTCTATAACAACATTATTTGCTGCGCAGGCGTCAATAATTTTTTGATGATCAACGGGGTAGCCTTTTCGGCTCAATAATAATCTGCCGGTTAAATGACCTAAAATATTGGTGTACGGGTTTTCGATAGCTGTAATAAGCCGTTGCATTGCTTTTTCTTCCTGCATTTTTAAATTCGAATGCACGGATGCGATAATTAAATCAAAGCTTTGTAGGATAGCTGGGGCATAATCGAGGCTTCCATCATTTAAAATATCGCTCTCAATACTTTTAAATATTTTAAAAGGGGCTAACGCTGCGTTTAGCTGATCAATTTCTTTGTGCTGCGCTACAATGCGGTCTTCTTGTAAACCACTTGCATAAAATGCCGATTTAGAGTGATCGCTAATCACTAAATATTCAAGTCCTTTTGCTTTTGCAGCCTTAGCCATTTCTGCTAGCGTGTTAGATCCATCGCTCCATTTACTATGGCTATGTATAATGCCTTTAATATCGGAGGTCACAATAACGGTTGGAAGGCCCTTATTAGTCGCTGTCTCAATAATATTGCCGTCTTCTCTTAAATAAGGCTCGATATATGGGATATGGGCTGCTGCAAAGATGTCTTTTTCTGAAATGTAGCTTTGTAAAAGCCCTCCGGGCACTAATGCGCTTATTTTTTCAAAAAAAGAGGGGGCACAACTGGTTTTAAATAGGGTAGCTACCAGATTTTGGGTGTCTACTATATGAAATCCAAGGGTGCTATTTTCTGGAGAAGTAACTTCTAAATAACCCTGGGTACTGGACTGAATTTCGAAATTATTTTCTTCAAAAAAACTTTCTAAGGGGGCTAATTCTTGGTCCGTTACCCACTCCAAAATGGTAATCACCTCCTGTTGCTGTCTAAAAGCGCCGGTTACAAAAAAGCTAGCATCCGTAAAATGTTCGCTCCATTTTTGTTGCAAAAGTTCCACCACGGGTTCCATTTGCGCGTATAAAAAATTACCCTGCGCGTTTAAATAAAATTCGATGGAGGCTTTAATATTGTCCTGCGTTTTTTCGCCAAAGCCTTTGTATAAGGTAAGTCGGTTTTCTTCACAAGCATAGAGTAGTTCACCAAGAGTTTCAATTTCTAATTCTTTCCAAATAGTTGCAATTTTTTTTGGACCAATACCTTTGATGCGCAACATCTCTAAAATACCCGCTGGTGTTTTTTGGATATAGTCCTCTAAAATTTCGAGCTGTCCTGTTTCTAATTGCTCAATAATTTTTTTTCCCGTTGTTGCACCAATACCACGCTGCGAAAAAATGGTTTGCGGATCTTGGGTAGACAATTCTGTTTCTAGTTTGTCTATCGTAAAAGCCGCACTGGCATAGGATTTGGCTTTAAAAGCGTCGTCGCCATGGATGTCCATTAATTTGGAGAGGAGGGAGAAATTATCTGCAATCGCTTCGTTGGTCATGGGTATGAAATTGGGTCTCAATATAGCACAAAAAAAAGTCCCGCAGGAATGCGGGACTTCTAAATCTATTTTAGCTAAAGCTAAACTAAGATTACTTCTTTTTAGCAGCTTTCTTAGGAGCAGCTTTCTTAGCAGCCTTCTTAGGAGCAGCTTTTTTAGCAGCTTTCTTAGGAGCAGCTTTTTTAGCAGCTTTCTTAGGAGCAGCTTTTTTAGCAGCTTTCTTAGGAGCAGCTTTCTTAGCAGCTTTTTTAGGAGCAGCTTTCTTAGCAGCTTTTTTAGGAGCAGCTTTCTTAGCAGCTTTTTTAGGAGCAGCAGCCTTCTTAGGAGCAGCTTTCTTAGCAGCTTTTTTTGCAGTTGCCATGTTTTTTTGATTTAATGGTTAGTAAATAATACATTAAAAGTAAAAAATTATTTCAAACTACAAAAAAATATTTTTTTAGGCTGTTTGAGTTGGGGTAGCAACAGAGACAGTTGTTCTGTCATTTCTGCCTTTTTTATACTCTACTATGCCGTCTTTTAACGCGAATAAAGTAAAGTCTAAACCAACACCAACATTTTTACCAGGATGGTATTGCGTACCTCTCTGGCGAATAATGATATTGCCTGCGATGGCTGGTTGGCCACCATAAATCTTAACGCCCAAACGCTTACTCTGTGAGTCGCGGCCGTTCTTTACACTACCTTCACCTTTTTTGTGTGCCATGGTATAATACTATTTTAAATTAAGCGATGCTTTCTATTTTAATACGCGTATAATGCGTTCTGTGACCGTGCTTCTTGCGGAAGCCCTTTCTTCTTTTCATTTTAAAGGCGATCACTTTTTCACCTTGTACTAGGTCGCTGAGAATTTCTGCTTTAACGACTGCTTTAACGGCACTGCCAAGGGCAATTTTACCGTCGTTATCAACCATTAATACATCAGAGAACTCAACTTTGTCTCCGGTTTTACCTTGCAGGTGAGGTACGTACAAGCTCTGTCCTGCTTGCACTTTAAATTGTTGACCTGCGATTTTTACAACTGCTAACATAGCTATCCAAAATTAGGACGGCAAAGGTAGGGTTTTGAAGCGAAAATCATGTAAAATTCTGCTTCTTCTTACGAAAAAATACTAAATCATTGATTATCAACGTATTAATACCTTAACAATTACAAACAAATCCGATGCCTACAATTCTCTATTTTTGCCAGGTCTAATACCCGTAGGTCCTTCAATGAATCTAAAATCATTACTCGCCAAGCCCTTTGCTCATTATATAGCCAATAAGGTTAAAAAAGAGGCGCAGCAGGCTGTAGCAGACCAAACCTCCATCTTCAAGTCTTTATTAAAAGGTGTCAAAAACACCCAGTTTGGGAAAGATCATGGGCTAGATGCCGTTCAGGACTACGAAGGCTTTAAAAAAGCGGTACCTATTAGAGATTACGAGCAGTTTGTGCCTTATATCAATATGATTAAAGAAGGCAAGCACAATATATTATGGAAAGGCCTTCCCATTTATTTTGCCAAAACAAGTGGCACCACAAGTGGCGTTAAGTATATTCCTATCACCAAAGACTCAATCGATAACCATATTAATACCGCCCGTAACGCCCTACTTTGTTATATGGCCGAAACGGGTAACACTGGTTTTGCCTCTGGAAAGCTTATTTTTTTAAGCGGCTCACCGGTATTAGAAAGAGTAGGAGGTATTGCAACCGGAAGGTTAAGTGGCATTGTTAACCATCACGTGCCGGCGTATTTACGTTCTAATCAACTACCTAGTTACGAAACCAATTGCATAGAAGATTGGGAGCAAAAATTAGACGCTATTGTAGCAGAAACCGTGGATCAGGATATGACACTTATTAGTGGCATTCCACCATGGATGCAAATGTATTTTGATAAATTAGAAGCCACCACAAATAAAAAAGTAGGTGAGTTGTTTCCTAATTTTAATGTGATGGTACAAGGGGGTGTCAATTTTGAACCATACAAATCCAAATTATTTGAAAGTATTGGGAGGAAAATTGATACGGTCGAACTCTTTCCAGCGAGTGAAGGATTTTTTGCTTTTCAAAATTCGCAAACAGAACCGGGCTTATTATTAAATACCAATAGCGGCATCTTTTTTGAATTTATTCCAGCCGATGAAATTTTTGCTGAAAACCCTACACGTCTTTGTTTGCAACAGGTTGAGCTGGGCAAAAATTATGCACTCATCATCAATAGTAATGCTGGACTTTGGGGATATAATATTGGCGACACCGTAAAATTTGTAAGTCTAGATCCTTATAAAATTATTGTATCAGGTCGTATCAAACATTTTATTTCTGCATTTGGTGAACACGTTATTGGCGAAGAAGTAGAAGCGGCACTGTTACAAGTAACGGCTCAAACAAATACCAGTGTTACCGAATTTACTGTGGCACCGTTTGTAGCGGGTGTAGATGATGCTGGAAAAAGTTACCACGAATGGTTTATTGCATTTGAAAAAGCGCCTTCTAATTTGGCAGATTTTGCTGCTAGTTTAGACGCCGCTATGCGTCAACAAAATGTATATTATGACGACCTTATTAAAGGCGCCATTCTAGAGCCTTTAAAAATTAGACCCCTTCAAAAAGATGCTTTTGTCCAATATATGCGCTCCATAGGTAAATTGGGGGGCCAAAATAAAGTGCCAAGGCTCAGTAATGACCGGGTGCTAGCAGAGGCACTTTCTAACTACCTAGCCCCCGTATTGTAGTTTAATTTTATCTTATCTTGTGGCAGTAAAAAAAGAGGGTAGCAAATACCCATATCAACATGAGTAGTCAAAAAAGGATCGCCATATTCGGCTCTACTGGTTCGATAGGAACGCAAGCACTTGAAGTGATTGCCGCCAATCCAACACTCTTTAGTGCCGAAGTACTAACGGCTCAAAATAATGATACCCTATTAATTGAACAAGCATTAGCGTTTAATCCTAATGTGGTGGTTATTGGGGACGAAAAAAAATACCTAACCGTAAAAGAAGCACTCGCTAAAACAGACATTAAAGTTTTTGCAGGCGAGCAGGCACTGGTTGAAGTGGCAGCACTCGATTGTTACGATATGATGCTTGCTGCGATTGTTGGATATGCGGGATTGAAGCCAACTTTAAAAGCCATTTCATGCGGTAAACCCATTGCACTTGCGAATAAAGAAACACTGGTGGTTGCAGGAGATATTGTAATGCAAATGGCGATGGAAAAAAGAGTCCCAATTATTCCGGTAGACTCGGAGCACTCTGCCATCTTTCAATGTTTAGTAGGAGAGGGACGCAATAAAATTGAACGCATTATTTTAACGGCGAGTGGTGGACCTTTTTTAGGTAAAAAACCTAATTTTTTGGTGAACGTAAAACGCGATCATGCATTACAACATCCTAACTGGAGCATGGGTGCAAAAATTAGCGTAGACTCGGCAACCCTTATGAATAAAGGGCTTGAAATGATTGAAGCCAAATGGTTGTTTAATTTGCAGCCTTCACAAATTGAAGTGGTGATTCATCCGCAAAGTATCATTCATAGTATGGTGCAATTTGATGATGGAAGTATCAAAGGTCAAATGGGACTCCCTGATATGAAACTTCCCATTCAGTATGCGCTTGCTTTTCCGCAGCGTATCGAAAATAATTTTCCGCGCTACGATTTTAGAAAGCCTAACACCTTAACCTTTGACGAGCCGGATACCAAAACCTTTAGAAATTTAGCACTCGCTATCGAGGCACTTCACAAAGGCGGCAACTTACCTTGTATTTTAAATGCAGCCAATGAAATTGCTGTGTATGCATTTTTAAGAAATAGAATTGGATTTTTAGATATGACAGAAGTGGTGGAACAAACCATGCAAAAAATGCCATTTATTCAAAATCCAACCCTCGAACAGTATTTCGAAAGTGACGGCGAAGCAAGAAGTTTTGCAGCGTCACTTATTCATTTGTAAAAAGTTTTTCAATATATATTTATGACATTATTAATGATAGATTGGTTAAGTGTTGGTGTTAAAGCCGGACAGTTTATTTTATCTTTTTCAATTTTAGTAACCCTGCATGAGCTTGGGCATTTTATTCCTGCCAAATTATTTAATTGTAGGGTAGACAAATTTTATTTATTCTTTGATCCTTGGTTTAGCATTTGGAAAAAGAAAAAAGGCGAAACCGAATATGGTATCGGCTGGGTGCCGTTTGGCGGCTATGTAAAAATTGCCGGCATGATTGATGAGAGTATGGATAAAGAGCAAATGAATAAGCCCCCTGAGCCGCATGAGTTTAGGTCTAAGCCAGCCTGGCAGCGTTTGATCATTATGATTGGTGGTGTGCTCGTAAACGTGGTCCTAGCTATTGTTATTTTTATTGGGATTACCTGGGTGTGGGGTGAAGAATACTTACCCGTTAAAAATTTAAAAAATGGAATTGTTGCCGATTCGTTGGCAAAATCAATTGGCATTAGAGATGGTGATAATGTGGTAGGCATTGATGGCCAACCACTCGAAGCTTTTGGAACTCTCGAAGCTGAAATGGTTTTAGGGGATGCCAAAGTTTTACAAGTTACTAGAAACGATAGTGCATTTGATTTGCAAGTACCGGAAGGATTTATTTCAAAGCTTGCAAAAGTGGCCAATGAAACTTCGCTTGTGATGCCACGCTATCCAGCCATTGTAGATTCAGTGTCAAGTACTGCTGTGTTTACAAAAGACGCACTTATAAAAAATGACCAACTCATCGCGTTCAATAACAAACCGTTTTTATTTTACCACGAGTTTGATCAATTAAAAAAAGGATACGAAGATTCTATTGTGAGTTTAACCGTGCTTCGTGGTGGTGATACCGTGGATGTGCGCGTTAAAGTAAACGAAAAAGGAAAGCTTGGATTTTTTGGAAAAAATCCACTCGTATTATTTGGAACCAACACAAAAACCTATGGCTTTTTTGAATCTATTCCGGTAGGTTTTACCAAAACATGGGAAACACTCGACCGTTATGTTACGGGTATCAAACAAATTTTTACGGGCAAAGTAGCCGCTAGTGATTCGTTAGGTAGTGTAATTAGTATTGGGAATACTTTTCCGGGTACTTGGGATTGGGAACGTTTTTGGACTTTAACAGGCATATTTTCTATCATACTTGCTTTTATGAATATTTTACCTATTCCGGCACTTGATGGGGGACATGCACTCTTTACGCTCTATGAAATGATCACCAAACGTAAACCATCCGATAAGTTTATGGAATACGCTCAAATGGTGGGTATGGTGCTATTACTAAGTTTAATGGTATACGCTTTGGGGCTCGACTTTTGGAGATTATTTAAATAAGTCTATAAATAGTGTTACCTTTGCATTTGGCTTTTTGCTAACCGCATAGCTATGGGGTCGTACTGGTTTTGACAGCATAGGTTATTGTTGGTGTAAGCATGCAGTGCGTTGTGTAATTAGCACTTCAATCTGAATACTCAAACTTCAAATGGCAATACTCAGTATGCCATGGCTGCTTAATCAGTGATTAAGTAACCATTTGGGCCGCCGCACAGGTTCGCTTATTTCCATGTGCCGCCGCCGACTCAAAACAAAATAAGATGCTGCAATAGAAGGCTGTGACTATTGCTTAAGATCATCCAGCTAAGCGATAGGTTGGTTTGTTCGTTTCCGGCCTTTCGTCTACAATGAATATCGAAATAAGCATGTAGAAAGCTAATGGTTACGATGTTTGGACAGGGGTTCGACTCCCCTCGACTCCACAATTCCCTTTTCAAAGGTTCATTAAGAGCGACTTGTTTAAATGCAGGTCGCTCTTTTTGTTTTTTCAATTATATTTGATATCCAATAAATAAATACGAATATGAAAAAGATACAAACCTTAATGGCTGCTTTTAAGGCCAATTACAAAAAAATGACCCTGCTTTTTGTGGGCAGCTTACTTATTATTGCAGGGGCTTCTGCTTTTAATTTAAAATCTGATAATCCTGATGGTATTGTAGGAGTTTGGAAAACAGGTGAAGGAACCGCAATGGTGCGCATTTACAAAAACGGCGATAAGTACCAAGGTAAAATTGTTTGGTTAAAAGAACCCAATGATCCAGAAACAGGAAAGCCTAAGATTGATAAAAATCATCCGGAGGATGCATCAAAGTCACGTGCCATTTTAGGCCTTGTAAATATTTGGGGCTTTAATTACAAAGGTGAAAATGTTTGGGACGGTGGTAATATTTATGATCCTAAAAATGGCAACACCTATTCTTGCACTATGAAATTGCAAAACGCTAACTCACTTGAAGTAAGAGGTTATATTGGTGTTGCAATTATTGGAAGAACAGATACTTGGACTAAACAAGTATTAAGGTGATACAAAGTTAAATCCAATATTAAAATATAAAGGATTGCCCAACCTGCTTTCAAAGTAGCGTTGGGCTTCTTTTTTCCCATTTTTTACATTCATAACTTCAAAACGGTAGTTGTAACGCATGCCAGCCTCAGCGTGGAACCATACAAAACCGCTTAGTTTTTTATCCCACATCACTTTAGGCTTAAACTCACCTCTTTGAATAAATACCGATCCATTTAAACTATTTGATAGCGGCATCCAAAACTGGTTGCCTTCTAATTCAAATCCTGCTTGTAACATATTGAATGTAGAAAAATTGTATCGCATAAATCCCCTGGCAGGTAATAATAGTTCCATACCCCATTTGTCGTTGAAAGTCTTATTCCAAAATAAAACAGGTACATGAATAAGTTGACCTGCGCGGTAAGTGCGGGCAATACCCGTACCAATCATATTTTTCTCTGATTTTTTCCAGCCGTAAATAAATGTTCCACTTAATGTAAGGGCATCTTTATTAATGGCGCTCATGTTATCAAACACTCCATTAACATCTGCACTTGCTTGAATGATTATGAAATTCTTTTCGTTGAGTGGTTTAAAAATATTTGTATTGATTCCTGCACTTGTTAGATTATGGTTATTAAGTGTTGAAGCAAATTGGTTGGTTCCTGGCTTTTCAATTTCAAATTTGCTGCCCCAATAATTGGCACCTAACTGCCAAATAATTTTGTTGTTAGAAATAACAGGAATATTTACTTGTGCCTTAAGTGATGATAACTGATTAACATGAAAATCTTGCATGGCAGGTAACATGCCACCCAGTGGCACACCAGGCATATGAAAAGCGTTGAATCTTTCAAAACCAAGGCTGATAATTTTTTGTGGAGTTTGATTTAATACTTTTGGCGTACAATAGCGTTTAACACCATCCGCTTCTCCAAACTTGCTGTAATCAAAATTATCTGTGGTGTCAACTTGTGCCATTGTGGTGTTGGCAATGAGTAAAAACGCGCCTAGTAAAATCTTATGCATGGTATAAATATTTTATATAAAATTAACAACAAAATGAACAACGAAAATCAATAGTTCTAACGAACAACCACAACTTCGTTGTATGGAACTCTAAACCTTGGTCCCCAAATACCCGGTTCTGTACCTTTACCCACCGCAATAATCATGTTAATTTCTGCACCAGCTGGTAAGCCAAGCGCACGCTTAACACGTATAGCATCAAAGCCTTCCATTGGACATGATTCAAAACCTTCGGCGGCAATGGACAACATAAATGTTTGGGCAGCTAGTGCACAAGATTTATGTACCGTAACGCGCTGATCTGCATCTCCGCCAAAACGCATAAACGGTTTACGAAGGCCCATAAAAAAGCAGAGCGCTCTTCTAATAAGTGTGGTGATACCAAAAATATCTGAGCGGTAGGCCAGGGGCATTAGTTTGCCATAATAATCCAGTCCTCTTTTTTGAGCGGTATTAGGCTCACCATTAATGCCTTCTTTTATTTTATTGTAGTTCCAAGCAGCTCTTTGTTTCCAGAGGTCTTTTCTGGTAACAAAAACCACCAATTGCTTTGAAGTTCTGGCTGCATTTTGATCGAGACAAAGCGCCGTAAAAGATTCTTTTAAAGCAGGATCTTTAATCCATTGGAACTCCCACAATTGCATATTGCTACTATTAGGGGAGAGAATGCTTCTTTCTAAACTTCTAACGATGACCTCGTCAGGTACTTCGACGTTGGCGTCAAATTTTCGGTTAGAACGTCTGCGTTGAATGATTTCTTCAAAACTGCTGCTTAATGACATGGTAATGATTTACGATTTATAGAACTGTAAATATCGTTAGATTTTGGGTATTAAAGATATATTTGTGGTTCAAAATAATCAAGAAGCGCAATGGTTCAACTTCCAGTACGTCAAGCAAACAATTTTGATTTGTTGCGTATTTTATTTGCTTGGTTTGTGATTGTATCCCATTCTTATGTTTTAAATGGGGATGGAGCCACCGACCCCTTATTTGAGATGACCCAACAAACGTTTTTATTTTCATTTATTGGCGTAAAAGGATTCTTTATCATTAGCGGTTATTTGATTTTCAAAAGTATGGTGGCGAGCACTTCTATTTTTGAATACCTTGTAAAAAGGGTGCTTCGCATATTTCCGGCGTTGGCAGTTGTGCTGCTTGTAACACTAGCTGCCGTTTATTTTATTTACCCAAGCAATATTCCGCCGTTTTTTACCAACAAAGAAGTGTATGCTTATTTTTTAGGGAATGTCATTTTGTTTAAACCTCATTTTTTTATATCCGGAATTTTTTCGGGGCTTCCATCGGCGGCCATCAATGGATCTTTATGGACCATCGAATATGAGTTTTTCTTTTACGTTTTTATTTTGTTGTTCTTTTATTTTAGGTCTCAAAAAAAACAATTAATCATTGCATTGTCCGTTGTTGTGGTTTTATTTTTAGTGGTGCGTTTGTTTTTTTACGACTGGACCGTTCAAACACATTTTTTTATTCCACTCGAACCTCTTTTTGATTTGGGGCCTTATTTTTTGATGGGTTCTTTACTTAGTTGTTTTGATTTTGATATATTGCCTGCTAAAAATGCAATTGCTGCTGTTTTGAGTATGGCACTTATAGCCTCGGTGTATTTTAAAATTGGACATACGGTTGTTTATTTTACACTTCCCTTTATAGTGATTTATGTAGGCAAGCAAACGTCAAAGCTGGCTAACTGGGTACATACCAAGTTGGGAGATCCTTCTTATGGAATTTACCTGTATGCATTTCCATTACAGCAGTTGCTTATTTATTGGTACCGCCCTTCTACGCTTGTGTTGTTTATTGCTAGTACCATTGGGGCATTTGTTTTTGGTTATCTCTCATGGATATTCATCGAAAAAAAGGCGTTGGCCCTCAAACAGTATTTTTTACAGAATCGTCATAAATAGGTAGCAAACAATACATATCATTAAAATGATGGTAACTGCTGCAATCGTCCAAGGATCAGTGTCTAATAATTTACGTTTCTTTTTCTTGTTATTTTTTTGTGCCAGTGTTCTTACTGTTTTTTTAAGTGCCTGGTTGTAGGCAGCAAGTTGAGCTTTGTTTTTAAAAGCAGTAAGTCCTTCTATAGCAGCTTCAACATCTGCTGATTGCAGCATCATTTTTTCTATTTCATGCTGTTCGTCTGGTGTTGCAGTGCCTGATAAATATTTTTCCAATACCTGCTCATTCACGGAAACGTCCTTTTCTAATATGTCTAAAAGATCATTCATCTTGCAAGCGCTTTTCAATTAATAACTTTAAATTCCTTTTTCCATTTTGAATATGACTTTTAACTTCTAGTAGGGTATATCCTGTTATGGATGCAACGTTTTGATAGCTGTTTTTTTGGAGGTAAAATAGCGTAATACATTTTTGTTGTGCCTCATTTAGTAAAGGAAGCATTTGTTCTAGTAAAGAAGCCAATTGTTCTTTTTGTATGGCCTCCATTTTGTCTGTTTCGGAACTAGCTACTTGTTCTAAACTACTTGCATCCACTATTTTGTTTTGTTGCCTTAAAAGCACGAGGCAATGATTTTTACAAATCATGTACAGCCAGCTTTTTAAATAGGTAACCTTGTATTTTTCCAATTCAAGAATGGCTTTTAAAAAGACCTGTTGCACGGCGTCTTTGGCAGCCTCTTCGTCTTTTAAATATTTCATGCAAAGACCCAGTAGTAAATAGGTGTGTCTTTCTAGTGCAAGTCCAATCCACATCGAATCTCTGCTCTCATAGTAGCGTTCAAGCAAATTTTGGGTGGTGATATGTGAATATTTCAAATCCTGCACGTTTTAAAAATACTTCTTTTTAAAGAGATACTACAATCTACAAATTCCATAACTTACCATAAATTTTAAAGCATGGCAGCAGTGATTTGTGTGGTTCCAGTGGCGCCGTTAAGAGCAGAGGGGTCGCACCGGGCAGAAATGGTTTCTCAAATATTATTTGGGGAAACAGGGGTGATCATCAGTGAAACCAAAGATTTTTACCAGATTCAAATGCATCAAGACGGGTATGAAGGCTGGTGTCAGAAATTACAATTGCAATTGGTTGCAGAAGAGGAAAAGGTTACAACTACCGGGTATACTTCTAGTTGGATCAATAGTGCGGTTTTTAATGGCCAACCTATTCAACTTCCGCTTGGCACACCCATTGTTTCTTATGCAAGTTCAGATTTTGAATGCAGCTATACAGGCCCTGTTTGGGATATTGCAAACAAAGCATTTACACCAGATACACTTGAAAATCTTGCCAAACAATTTTTGGGTACCGCTTATTTATGGGGAGGCAGGTCTGTATTTGGTATTGATTGTAGTGGCTTTGTGCAAATGGTTTTTAAATTATTGAATGTTCGCTTACCCCGCGATGCATACCAGCAAGCCGAAATGGGAGAGGCCATAGATTTTTTAGCTGAAGCAAAACTTGGCGATTTAGCTTTTTTTGACAATGAGCAAGGCAAAATTACCCATGTAGGCATTTTATTATCGCCGCATCAAATTATTCATGCTTCTGCTGTTGTAAGAATCGATCCTATCGATCAAGCAGGCATTGTTAGTAGCACAACTGGACTTCGTACGCATCAACTCCGCACCATCCGAAGATTGGCATTATCATTTTAAATTGAAGGCATAAAAAAAGCAGCACAAGTGCTGCTTTTTTTTATAGTAAGGTTTCAATTACACATTAGTTACACATCATTTACATTAAGTCCATTGCTTTTGCAAAATAGGTAACGGTACCAGGTAACGCTAACCAAAAGAATTCACGGTATACGACTAGTAAAGTAATCATTACAGCTAACCAGAAAAAACAGATAGCCCAGTATTTTGCAGTTGATTTATTTGCTTCCATGTAAATAATTTTTGCAAAGATAAGGGCCGGTTTTCATTTAGCCAACAAATATCCTATCGTTGTTGCGGCGATACCAAGGGCTAATGTTCCTAGGGTATACACCATAAAACTGCCATAACGCTGTTGTTGCAATAGTTCTAGATTTTCCCAAGCAAACGCCGAAAATGTGGTAAATCCACCACAAATACCGGTTGCTAAAAATAGGCGAAGGTTGGGGCTTATTTGACCTTTAATAGAGAGTCCCATAATGAGTCCCATAATGAGGGCACCTACAATATTTACCACACCTGTGGCATATGGAAATGTTGCTGATTTAATCAGTAGTCCAAAAATGTACCTGGCTAAGGCACCTATCATACCGCCTAATCCAACCCAAATCATGTTTTTGAATTCCATGTTTACTGATTTATTCCTTTACAGCCACCACCAGCCATTTACCATTTGTTTTTTCAATTTCAATTTGGCGTGGCTTTTTGTCCAACGAATATTGAAAGTTCATGCGCGTATGCAAACTATCCTCATCTGTTATGTCTAATATAACAATGGAAGCCTGTCTAAAACTCGATCTACCTTCTTTATCTAGGGCCCGGTAGGTTTTTTCGGTGGTAGCCGTTTGCGACTTCATGGTTTCGCTAGTAGCAGCATACGCTACTGCTTTTTCAAAATCGCCTTGTAAACAAGCTTCTAAATAGTTACGGCCCGCCTCAATGGAAGTGGTTGCTGGCGGAAAGTTTTTAGTAGGGGCAGAACAACCAATAAAAAAGGCAAATAAGCCAATGGATATGCTTTTCATGGGATAAAAATACAATTTAAGCAACTGATTTTAACAATCATTTTACTAATAGTTGTTAGGATATCAATATAAAATCCTACCTTTGCACCAGAATTGAACAACAACCCTAATTACCATCTACTTGCGCCCGTCGCATCTGATTTTTAAGGTTAACTCTACGATTACAGCCCGCCAGGCAACCATTTGAATTTACTTGTTCAATTTAACGACGCAAATTTTAAATATATATACAATGAACAGCAATGCTATGCCTGCTATCGTACAAATCGATACAGACAACCTAAAAAAGTTAACAACAGAAGTAAAAGAAACAGTGGCAGACACCGTAATTGGTGTAAACAATGCACAAACACGTAAATCTTTTGGAATCACAGATTTGTGGGC
>CAJBRT010000156.1 GCA_903958045.1 uncultured Bacteroidota bacterium
CTTACGATCAGCTCGTTTGGGACGTAGGCCATCAGGCGTAGGTCATAAAATATTAACGGGACGTAGAGGCCAGTTTGTTACCAATAGAAAATATAAAGGGGCTTAGTGGATTTCCTAAAAGATCGGAAAGTGAGTACGATACATTTGGCGTAGGTCACTCTTCTACTTCAATTTCTGCCGCATTAGGCATGGCCATGGCTGCAAAATACAAGGGTGAAAACAGAAAATCAATTGCCGTTATTGGTGATGGTTCTATGACAGCTGGTATGGCTTTTGAAGCAATGAACCATGCGGGCGTTGCGGATAGTGACGTGCTTATTATATTAAATGACAACTGCATGAGCATCGACCCAAATGTGGGTGCTTTAAAAGAATACTTAACAGATATTGCTACCTCTCCAACGTACAATAAAGTAAGAGATGAAATTTGGAACCTGCTTGGTAAAATGCCTGTTGGAAAATCAACGAGTAGATCACTCGCTTCAAAATTAGAAGCTAGCGTAAAAGGCATGGTAAGTAAGAGCAGCAACCTTTTTGAGGCTTTACAACTCCGTTATTTTGGCCCAATCGATGGTCATAATATTACCAACTTAGTAGACACGCTCAAAGATTTAAGAGATATTCCTGGTCCTAAATTGTTACACGTTATTACCACAAAAGGTAAGGGCTACGAACTTGCAGAAAAAGACCAAACAAAATGGCATGCACCCGGACTATTTGATAAATTAACCGGCGAGATCATCAAGAAAAAAATTGACACACCACAAGCACCAAAATACCAAGACGTATTTGGTCATACCTTACTAGAACTTGCAAAAGCAAACCCACTTATTATGGGTGTGACACCTGCCATGCCAAGTGGCTCTTCCTTAAAATTTATGATGGATGCCATGCCGGACCGTGCATTTGACGTGGGCATTTGTGAGCAGCATGCAGTTACACTCAGTGCTGGCCTTGCCACACAGGGTATGCGCGTGTTTTGTAATATTTATTCTTCATTCATGCAGCGTGCTTTTGATCAGGTCGTGCATGATGTGGCGATACAAAAACTACCAGTGGTACTCTGTTTAGATAGAGCCGGCCTTGTAGGAGAAGATGGCCCAACGCATCATGGCTGTTACGATATTTCCTATTTGCGCTGTATCCCTAATTTAATTGTGAGTGCCCCTATGAATGAAGAGGAACTACGCAACCTAATGTATACCGCTCAACTGGATAGCACAGGCCTTCCATTTGTAATCAGGTACCCAAGAGGGGAAGGTGTAATGCCGCAGTGGCAAACGCCATTAGCGCCTATTGAAATTGGTAAGGGTAGAAAAATTAAAGATGGTAAAGATGTTGCCATTTTAAGTTTTGGTCATCCAGGAAATTTTGCAACAACAGCAATTAGAAATTTACGCTCGGAAGGTATTGATCCGGCGCATTACGATATCAGATTTGTTAAGCCACTTGACGAAGCTTTACTACACGAAGTATTTAGCAAATATTCTAAAATTGTTACTGTCGAAGACGGAACGGTTGTAGGTGGTTTTGGTTCTGCAATACTAGAATTCATGAACGCCAATGGTTACAAAGCGGACGTTACTATTTTAGGTATTCCGGATAGACTTGTAGAACACGGTACACTTAAAGAATTACATAGCGAATGCGCCTATGATGCAGCAGGTATCGAAGCAGCTGTTAAAGCAATCATTAAAACGGAAGCGCTACAAACTGTATAAATAATTATTCCATTTCTAATGGAACGTCATTATCGGTAAAACTACTTGGAAGGTCTTCATCTGTAAGACCTTCTTCTTTTAGTTCCGCTTCGCGGTTGTCATTCCATTCAATGATAAAGTTGTTCATACCCTCTCCCACAAGGAGTTTCATGTATTTCTGCTGGGTTAATTCGAGGGTCGATAAAAACAGGAATAAGGCATGGACACGGTCGTTACAAATTTCAAATACTTTTTCAAAAGCAACTGTTTTTTCGCCGCGCACAAAATCCAACATATAATCTCTACTGCCTTCCATGGTGTAGTTGTAACGCACCACCGTATGTACTGGTTTGTTTTGACGGTCATGCACACGCTGCATCACTTTTTCAAAAGCTTTCATGAGCTTGAACATGGTGATGTTCTGGATTTCAGTTCCTTCAGATGCATCTTCTCCAATAGAAATGAGTTCCTTTTGAAGATTACCACGTTTCACCATCAGCATACGCACGGCTTCCATGTCAGCCATTTGAGCAGAAGCTTCTTTGAAGCGCTTGTATTCTAATATTTTATCGATCAGTTCTTGGCGTGGATCAATTTCATTTCCGGCAGCATCTATTTCTTTACGCGGTAGGAGTAATCTTGCCTTAATACGCATGAGGGTAGAAACAAATAAAATAAACTCACTAGAGAGTTCAATATTTAGCTTCTCCCCTTGATGAATAAATTCCAGGAAGTCTTTAATGATTCTTGTAATGGGGATATTGTAAATATCTAGTTCGTCTCTTTCTATAAAAAACAACAACAGGTCAAATGGACCTTCAAACTGATCTAACTTAATTTGATAATTGGGGACATTCACAGCTTCACACTTTTGCTACAAAGAAAACGCCTTAGGGACTCAAATGCGCAGATTGAGGTCAAAATTTATCCACTTTACTGCCTTTTGGGGCTATAAATTGTTAGAAAAGGGGCTGTTATTAGCTGCTAAATGGGGAACTTCGCCAAAATTCAATGCCATGAGGGAAAAGCTGATTAATTGGGTGCTATTTATTGTTTTGTCCATCATTTGGGGGAGCTCCTTTATGCTCATGAAAGTAGGCATGAAAGAAGGCGGAACTTTTACATTAAGCCCCTATCAGGTAGCTTCCCTTCGTATGATTTTTTCGGGTTTGGCCCTTTTGCCTTTTTGTTACGCTGCCCTCAAACAAATTCCTACAAACAAACTTTTGGTAGTCGTGCTTTCTGGTGTGATGGGTAGTTTTATTCCAGCTTATTTATTTTGTATTGCAGAAACAAAAATTGATAGCGCACTTGCCGGCATTTTAAATGCACTTACCCCACTGTTTACCATTATTGTAGGGATTGCATTTTTTAATTTAAAGTCCAGCAAGCAAAAAATAATTGGAATCCTACTTGGCTTTGCAGGTCTTATACTTTCAGTAACCGCTGGTAAAACACTTCATTTTGATAATTTCTCATACAGTTTTTTTGTGGTGCTTGCCACTATTTTTTATGGATTCAATGTAAATATGGTAGGGAGCCAAATGCAAAAAGTGAGTGCCATTAATATCGCATCCGTTGCCTTTTGTTTTACGATGATTCCAGCAGGCATCATACTTTTTAGCACTGGATATTTTAACTATGATTTTTCTAATCAGGCGCTCATAGAAGCAAGTATAGCGGGCGGTACACTAGGTGTGATCAATACTTCCATTGCCTCTATTTTATTTTATGTGCTTGTAAAAAGAGCAGGAATTATTTTTGCTTCTACCGTAACGTATGCTATTCCTTTTGTATCACTTGGGATTGGTGTATACTACAATGAGCCCATCCATCCGTTAAGACTTGTTGGGCTCGGTATTATTTTATGCGGCGTTTATATTGTAAACAAGCAAAAGAAATAAGCGCATTTATATCGCCATCATTTCTTTTTCTTTAGCAGCTAAATGTTTTTCTACTAGGGCAATAAATTTGTCGGTAATATCTTGAATTACTTTTTCAGCATCTTTGGCTGCGTCTTCACTGAGGCCGTCTTTTTGTAATTTTTTTATTTGCTCTATGGCGTCGCGTCTAATATTACGAATGGCCACTTTTGATTGCTCTCCCTCACCAGCGGCTCTTTTTACAAATTCTTTTCTGCGCTCTTCGGTAAGAGGTGGCATAAAGAGTCTAATTTGAACCCCATCATTTTGAGGTGTAACCCCAATATTGGCCATCATAATCGCTCTTTCAATGGGCGCAAGCATATTTTTTTCCCAAGGCTGAATGCTAATGGTACGAACGTCTAAAACGCTAATATTAGCCACCTGGGTAATAGGGGTTGGCGCGCCATAATAATCTGCCATAATACCGTCTAACATGGTAGGACTGGCTTTTCCGGCTCTAATTTTGGTTAATTCAAGCTCTAGGTGGCTTATCGCCTTATGCATAGATTCTTCGGCATCTACTGTTATTAGGTCAAGTTCTTCAGACATGATGTATTAATTTGATGGCAAAACTAATAAATAGTACCGAAAGCGTCATTTTTCATCGAAGAATTGGAATTTGAATTTTATCTTCGCAGCAAATAATCAAATTATGGCGTCTATTCAATCCCTAAAAGATACGGCTACTCAAGTTAGAAGAGATATTGTTAGAATGGTGCATGGTGTTCAGAGTGGACATCCGGGTGGTTCTTTAGGCTGTACCGATTTTTTAACGGCGCTATATTTTCATACCCTAGATCATAATCCAGCATTTAGCATGGACGGAAAAGGTGAAGACTTATTTTTCTTATCCAACGGACATATTTCACCGGTATTTTATTCGGTGCTTGCAAGATCAGGCTACTTTGAAGTGAGCGAGCTTGGCACTTTTAGAAAATTAAATACCCGTTTACAAGGTCACCCTACTACACACGAACATTTACCGGGTGTAAGAATCGCGAGTGGCTCTTTAGGCCAAGGCATGAGTGTTGCCATTGGCGCAGCGCTTTCTAAAAAAATTAATGGTGATGCTAAGCTTGTATATTGCCTTCATGA
>CAJBRT010000157.1 GCA_903958045.1 uncultured Bacteroidota bacterium
CCATGAAGCGGATAATTCGCTTTCATTTCTGCAACAAACCTATAATCTCTACTTGCAATAGCGGTGGATTTTCTATCATTTTCGTTGGTATCTAAATAAATAGTGTCCGCTAAATGAATCCATGTTTGAAGCATAGCATCAATAGTATCTAACCATACAATCGTTTGAATCCCGGATATAGCCGTACCATCGGCAGTGCGTAATCTTTTACCATCCCACTTTTCTTTTAGCTCGTTAGGTCTTACCAGTACGAGTACTTCACGGTATTTAGGATCGGGGCAATTGGGGAATAATATAACCATTGAATCTTCCTGCTCTATACCAGACAGCCAATATAAATCGGTGTTTTGTTTAAACGCATGAAGTGCATCTCCATTAGAAGGCCACTCGTCATTGCTTACAAAAATAGCAATGCTGTTAGGTTTCATTTCCTTTATAAACCGCTTACGGTTATCAATAAAAATTTGCTTGTTGAGTGGTAGATATTTCATAAGTGAAAAGATAAGCGCTTGTCAATAATGCACTAAAAATAAGAAAAGAATTAGAATTTCACCGAAGGACATCTTACACCCCTTGATAATGCAGAAGAAACGACGCCAGTTTTAATGATTGACACTTCGTAAGCACCCCTGGTATTATTGGCTGCTTTAAGGGTAGAAACGGTTGCGTCATAATTAAAGGTAAAGCGGGTATCGTTTAATTGAAAGCCAAAAACAGGAATGACAGCGTCGCCATTGCGCATGTAAAGCCCTAGAATCATTTGCTTAGATCCGTCTCCACTTAAATCCCGGTTGGCATTAACACCCAACACTAGTTCAGAGGCTGTATTCATTTTACTTGCGTAAACATTTGGATTTACAATCCATGATTCTGAAATTTTTACACTCGCATTTAAAAACACTGTATAACGCATATCAATGCTTGCATCAGAAACAAGTGGATCAAAAAAACTTTCTCTGGGCCTATTTATATGTTGCGCACTTAAACCAGCATTAAAATAAAAATTTTCAGAGGCAAAATATGCGTAATTAATCCCTGCTTGCAAATCTGCGTAGGCCGTTTGACTAAATGCAAATGGTTCGTTGGATGGAATGGTGGCATCAAAAAATTTACCATTCCACTGGTTGTCAAAAGATAATTTAGCAATATCAATGCGCTTACTAATAAAACCACCGGTAAAACCTACACTCAACAAACTACTGTATCCAAGCATTTGATGATACGCCACCGAAGCATACGCACTCGTATTCACTAAATTACCAGCTCCTGCCGCGTCTCTGTATAAAGCGCCCCCAACTCCCATCCAACCGTTTTCAAACTTACCCGTAAATAATTGTGCATCACCCCACACCGACATTGTTTTAAAAGGAGTACCCACTGCACCCCACTGATTGCGGTAGTTAGCGCCAATTCTATAATCATTATCAGGATTAAACCCTGTATTAGCTGGATTCACTAAAATAGGGGCATTAAAGTACTGACTAAAATGCAAGTCTTGCGCATTTGATTGCAGCATAGCTGCAACAAAAACAAGCAATAATATGTGGTGCATTTTAGATTTCATGGGCTACCTAAGTAAAGTGATATCTCCTTTTTTTGCTAATTTCTCCCCCGTATAAAATTCAACGACTGCATTGTAATGATACACATCCTGTGCTTGCAATTTTCCTTTGAAATAACCATCCCAACCGGTGCTTATATCAGAGGATGCAAAAACAAGTTCCCCCCATCTATTAAATATTTGAAAATTAACTTTTGAAATTCCAAAACCTCTAACAAATACCCGGTCATTCACACCATCCCCATTAGGGGTAAAGGCTGTGGGAACACTAAAACCTACTTCCACAGTAACATCAATTGGTGTGCAAGTTGTATCAGAACATCCGGTTGCATTTGTGGCAATTAGGCATACATTATAGGTTGCCGTTTTTTGATATTGGTAAGCAATAATGGTATCACGTTTTGATGTTATGAGCGAATTGCCATCGCCAAAAATCCATTTGTAGGTAACAGCCCCTGTACTAGTATTCACAAGTTGCACGGGCAAATTAGGCAGTGTAGGGTTCGGCGAATACGTAAATGAAGCAGTAGGTTTATTGACCACAACCAAATTTTTCACAATGGTATCACGCTTATTACAAGTATTGACATCCACGGCAATTAATTGAACTGGGTAGGTTCCAGGTCTAGCATAGGTATGCGATGGATTTGTTTGTGTAGAAGTTGCGCCATCACCAAAATCCCAGAAAAACTGCTGCCCGGCAGTAGAGGTATTTCTAAAACTAGCATTAAACGGTGCGCACGCAGCTGGCGGCAATGTAAAATTAGCAATGACGTTTGGCGACAAACTAATTTGTTTGATTAAACTATCCGGACTATTACAATAATTGCTGTCGTTTAAAGTGAGCTTTACATTGTAAGCACCTCCTACTGCATACGTATGTCTTATGGCACCAGTTCCTGCGGCGAGTTTTGTTCCGTCCCCAAAATCCCAAGTAAAACTTTTATTCGTGAAAGGTTTTGCAGCGGGCCCAATGCTCGTGTTATCAAATTCAAAAACCGACTGATCGCATGGCGGCAATTTAGTAGCATTAAATGATAAACTAACATTGTCACTTCTAACGTGCATATTAATATAAGTAGTGTCAGCAACATTACAAGTACTTGAATCGATGGCCACCAAAGAAACTCTAAACACCCCCACTTTTGTAAAATTGTGAGAAATTTTTGCGGTGTTGGAGGTAACAGGTGCAGAGCCGTCACCAAAATTCCAAACATAGGATTTACCCTGTGCCAGCGTGTCTGAAAAATCTACGGTCATTGGTACACATCCTGAGGTATCTCTAACAGTTCCTTTTATGGAAGCTTTTAATCCTGTACCCACACCCGCTAAATTAAAAGCCAATTTGATAGCGAGTAAATTACATCTAGCAGAGCTAGCATCGGCCGATAAATTATTGGGTGACCAAACACCCGCAGAGCCACGTAAAGCAGCTCCTGGTGCAGGATTAGAGCCTAAACAAGAGCACACAGACTGGTAGATGGTGCCGTTTTTATCGAAGCGACTGGTTCCACCATCTACGTGATCACCAAGTGGACCTCCACTTGTTCCAGAAATGGAACCAAAAAAAGTAGCGTATAAAATATTTTTAGCATTTTTTTCGAGTACAAAAAAGTAGAGGTCTTCCCCATCTGTGGTGGAACTTAATTGGCCTGCTCCAAATGTTGCAAGCCCTCTTGTACTGGCAGATGGATAATCAGGCGTTAATGTACCACCCCATCCCGACACGTAAACATTTTCACATCGATCCACTAAAAAAGCGGTAGGTGAAATATTAGGCACGCTTCCGGTTCCTGTTCCAAAATTTGCAGAGTACATAAACTGCGTTAGATCCGGTTGCAATTTGGAAATAAATTGTCTACCTGTTACCTGATTGCCGCCACTGTTAAAAGGCGAATTAATAATAGGCCATGCAACTGTGGTGGTTCCCATGATATAGGGGAAACCAAATTTATCAAATTGAATACCGTAAATAATATCATCACCAGATGTGCCAAAATAACTGCTCGAAATTTGCCTGCTTCCGTCAGGACTAATAAATGTTACATAGCCGTCCACACCTCCCTGATTACTGCCAAACAAAACACCAGCCTTGGTACCCGGGAAATCAGTACTTGCGGTTGCCCCTGCCACGTATATAAAGCCTGTTAATGGATTGAGGGCAAGCACAAATGCAGCATCATCATTATCGCCTCCTAAAAAAGAACTAAATAATACGGCGTCTAAATTAGGCGTCATTTTTACGAGTACTCCATCCTGAAAACGTGTGGTTGTTTTTTTACCTGGCGTTGTTTGAAAACTTCCCGGCGTTGTTCTAAAATCTTCGGACTGTGTAACTGATGCCAAAATAATATTTCCAGTGCCATCCACAATGACTTCACTACGGGCATCATCTCCATAATTTCTACGGGTAGATTCTACCCCTTGTGGCCTGATATAATTGGGCCTTATATTTACGCCATCATCAGAAGTACCACCCATACGCACAGAGCCAATGATAGAACTGCCTGTTACATTTAATTTTGTGATGACGATATCAAATAAGCCACCAAGTGGGCCATATGTCGAAAGGCCCCTTACGGGATAGGTATTTCCGGATGAAGTTCTTCCTGCAATAATTAAGTTACCACTCGCGTCCACTACTAAACTATGTGGCTGTTCGTTTCCTCTTCCACCAATATAAGTTGCATAGATTCTGTTCACGCCACTTGGGTCAAATTTAATGATACCCATATCCATGGCACCCATATCGCCTTCTGGAACACCCCCTGCAAAAGTCGTTTGAAATGCACCGTTGCTTACAGGGAAAGTACCAACGCTACCAAAAACAATACCGCCGGCATAAAAATTTCCTTGTGGATCATAAGTAGCTGTAAAACCCCAATTGTCAGAAGTACTTCCGGTATAACCAAAAAATACAATCGACGGATCAATCACTAGCGTTTCCGTTTTATCATAATCACCAGCAATCGAAAACTTAACAATATTTCCTTTAACGGTGTAATTACAATCCACTTCTTTTTTACCTTCTTTTTTTAATTGATAGGTATAAGGTGCTAATTCTGAAACAGTGGTTACCCTTGTTTTAATTTCTAGTGCGCGGTTTTTAATTTTTATACCATCTGTACCTTCTATGTATAAAGCAATTTTTGAAACGTCGGCACCTGGATGTACAATAATATCATACTTTAACTGAGCGTCGTTGGTATAATACCTGATATCAATACCAGGATACAAATCTTTGTACACAACCGCCTTGTAAATTTTACAACCACTTGCCCATTTACTAGAATCGTTTCCAATAAAATAATTATTATAAGAGGGCTGTATTTTTTCAGGAACAATGGTTGGATTTGGATTTGCATTTAAAAATTTTACTTCGTATGCGTGTGATTGCAAGACGCCGTCAAAATTTTCAGGTGTTGTTGCAACATGATTTTTTTCGCGGGGGTGTGGATTTAAAGCATCCAAATCTTTTGGATTGTGCACGAGCACACGATACCCATTATTTTGAAGTGCAAATGCACCTGCCACTGTTTGCGCTTGAAATTTAATAGCACTGGCCCACTGCCCTTTGTTCTCTATAAATTCGAGGTACTGCTGCGCCCTCACCTCCATAAAAGAGAGGGTGAAAAGAAGTAGTACAACACCAAATATTCTTCGCAGCAACATCTTGTTTTTTAAAAGTTACGAAATCTTACCCCACCCAGACCTAGACTTCTGAGATTGAAGGTAGTTTTTCAATTCTACATTTTTAGCCAAATTGAGGGTATGATCCTCTTCTACCAGCTTTTCAGCTGCTATTTTGGCCACTTCCAGCACTTCTTTGTCATTAACAATGTTTGCCAGCTTAAAGTTCAACGCACCACTTTGTCTAGTACCCTCAATATCCCCAGGACCCCTTAATTCTAGGTCTTTTTCGGCAATTAAGAACCC
>CAJBRT010000158.1 GCA_903958045.1 uncultured Bacteroidota bacterium
AACCCTACATGTTTTTTGAGATGGTTAAATTATTGAAAAATGGGGAAATGCTAAAATTATATTTAGGGTCCGAACAAATAGGATAGGAGTATCGTTATTTAGGTATAAATTGCTACTATATTAACCTCTTTTTCTATGAATGAACAGTTGAACGCACTCAGACAGTATTTTATGTCAGGTGCTACCCAATCTTTTGCGTTTAGGCTTGCCAGGCTGGAGGCCTTAAAAAAACTGGTGTTAGACCATGAAAAAGAGCTAGCACAGGCACTCCACACCGACCTTAAAAAATCGGAAGAAGAAGCATGGGCCACAGAAGTAGGTTTTTTCTTAAATGAATTAAACTATGCCATCAAGCACCTAAAAAGTTGGATGCAACCAACTAGTGTGCCCACTAATTTATTAAATCAACCTTCTAGTTGTTATACCGTTCCTGAACCATTAGGTGTCGTATGTATTATTGCACCTTGGAATTATCCATTTCAACTTTTATTTACACCACTGATTGGCGCGATTGCCGCAGGCAATTGCGCGGTATTAAAACCCAGTGAATTTGCAGGCGCTACTGCTGCTATCATGGGTAAAATGATTAAGCAGTTATTTCCTGAAAATTACATGCTATATCTAGAGGGTGATGGTGCAGCTGTGCTACCGCCGTTATTTGAAAATTTCAGGTTCGATCATATTTTTTATACCGGCAGTACCTTTGTAGGTAAAATTATTTACAAGCAAGCCGCCGAAAAATTAGTGCCCGTAACCTTAGAGCTAGGCGGCAAAAGTCCTGCTGTACTTACTGCTGACGCCAATGTGCGCGTTGCAGCGCGCCGCATTGTCAATTCTAAATTTTCCAATTGTGGTCAAATGTGCGTGGCACCAGATTATGTGCTCGTGCCTACTGCTTTAAAAGATACTTTGATACAAGAACTTATTATCGCCACCAAAAAGTTTTATGGAGAAGATCCAGAAAATACAGATGGTTACGGAAAAATCATTAATGAAAAACAGTGGCAGCGACTTGTAAGTTATTTACAAGACGGCACGGTGGTGCACGGTGGAAAATCAAATGCAGCTACTTTATATATTGAACCAACACTTTTAACAAATGTATCTGTAGATAGTAAAGTGATGCAGGACGAAATTTTTGGTCCGATACTTCCTATACTTACCTACGATACCAACGAAGAAGCACTTGCAATTATTAACCGCCATCCAAACCCATTGGCATTTTATGTATTTACAAACAATAGTGCTGCAGAGCAGTACTGGTTAACAAATGTTCCATCGGGAGGCGCCTGCGTTAATAATACCAGTTGGCATTTAACCAACCACGCATTACCCTTTGGTGGCAGGGGTTTTAGCGGTATGGGTGGATATCATGGTAAATTAAGTTTTGATACTTTTTCGCATATTAAATCGGTGATGAAAACGCCTACTTGGCTCGATCCAGATTTAAAATATCCGCCGTACAAAGGCAAAGGTTGGTTGTTAAAAAAATTAATAGGTTAATGCGTACGCGTTTACAAAATATAAAATCCATAATGATAAAATTTGCAATTGTTTTTGGTGTCATTGCTGTCTCTGTATTACTCATGAAAAAGAAAGACATGAGTTATAGGCAGTCTATGTTAAAAACCATGTATCCAGTGATTATGTTTCCTGGAAAATTATTGGGTGCTAAAAATGCGGTTCAAATCAATACAGCCGGCAAACAACCTATACAAAGTTTTTATGCACTTACTGCTGTATTAAATAATGGTGATTCAATTTCTTTTGAAACGTTTAGAGGCAAAAAAGTACTGCTTGTAAATACGGCTTCCGATTGTGGTTATACCGGCCAGTACAAAGAGCTTGAAGCGCTCTATCAGCAGTATAAAGACAATTTAGTGGTGATTGGGTTTCCTGCCAATGATTTTAAGGAGCAGGAAAAAAAATCAGATGCGGACATCGCCACTTTTTGCAAGATAAATTATGGTGTTACTTTTTTACTCATGCGCAAAGGTTCTGTGGTAAAGGGTTCTGAGCAGCAAAGTGTGTATCAGTGGTTGTCAAATACAGCTGCTAACGGTTGGTGCAGTAAAGCACCCGTTTGGAATTTTTGTAAATACCTAGTAAATGAAGATGGCGTATTAACAGCTTACTTTCCGCAAACAGTGTCTCCACTAGATGCAGTTGTTACGGAGCAGTTACAATAAAGAAAATGATTACAGCGGACAGTTTTCGTGGTAGTTGATTAATTCTATAGGCGCTCTTTCTACAATAAAGTCTTTGTATACTTCTGCAATTTCGTTGAGTACTTCTTCTACACCTTCACTTTCTTTGATGGTGACCAGTTTATTTCTGTAATCTTTAATGCCCGGTAATCCTTTTAAATAGTTGGCGTAATGTCTTCTCATTTCATTGATGCCCACTACCGGACCTTTCCACGCCACCGACTGAATTAAATGTTGTCTGCAAACCGCTACACGCTCCGCCACGGTTGGCGCTGCCATCATTTCACCGGTTTTAATATAGTGCTTGATTTCTCTAAAAATCCATGGATATCCAATCGCTGCTCTCCCAATCATAACACCATCTACGCCATATTTATTTTTATAGGCCACTGCTTTTTGTGGACTATCAATATCTCCATTTCCAAAAATAGGAATATGAATGCGTGGGTTATTTTTCACTTTCGCGATTAAAGTCCAATCGGCTTCACCTTTATACATTTGTGCGCGGGTACGTCCGTGAATACTAAGTGCTTTAATGCCCACGTCTTGTAAACGCTCTGCTACTTCTTCAATATTTTTACTGTCTTCATCCCAACCCAGTCTTGTTTTTACAGTTACAGGTAATTTAGTAGCCTTCACTACCGCAGACGTTAAGCGTACCATTAAATCAAGGTCTTTTAAAACACCTGCACCTGCTCCTTTTCCTGCCACTTTTTTTACAGGACA
This sequence comes from uncultured Bacteroidota bacterium, assembly GCA_903958045.1. GTDB lineage: Bacteria > Bacteroidota > Bacteroidia > Chitinophagales > Chitinophagaceae > Sediminibacterium. Next base: position 2,934 of record CAJBRT010000158.1, read on the forward strand.
ACCAAAATTAATATCTAATAAATCGGGGTTGGTAACATCTACAATTTTAGCAGCAAGCGCTAAACTATCTTCATCCCCGCCAAATATTTGAATACCTACCGGTCTTTCGTAATCAAAAATATCTAGCTTTTTACGGCTTTTAATAGCGTCTCTAATAAGCCCTTCGCTACTAATAAATTCGGTGTACATTAAATCTGCCCCGTTTTCTTTACAAACCACTCGAAAGGGGGGATCACTCACATCTTCCATGGGTGCTAGCAAAAGCGGAAAATCGGGGAGTTCTATTGTATCAATTTTAACCATGGTCTTTAATTATTTATCCGCTTTTTGTTACAACCGCTTCAAGTGTTATCTTAGTTCTCTTAACAAATACTACGGCGGCACAAATTTACAAGCTTATTTTTCAACCATGAAACAAACCTATAGTTATCCTGTTCAATTTATTTTTTTAATGGGGCTTTTAGGCGTATTTATGATTGTAGGCACCTTTTTGTTAACCCTTGTTGGGAGTCAACTGCTACATTGTAAATTATTAGAAGTGCCAGCGCTACTAAATTTGCCAGCCAATGCAGGTATGTCTAAAATCCTCAATTTAGGCGCTACCTTCATTGCCTTTGTGTTTCCGGCGATCCTATTTACCCGCATCAATAAAAAAGATGCACAAACAACTGTTGAGGCCCTTGGTTTTTCTAAAATAGGGGGTTCAAAATTAGTATTGTATACGGTTTTGATTTCGTTTGGAGGGGTTATGCTCAGCGGCTCACTTGCAGAAGTTAACCAGCATATTTATTTACCTGAACGATTATTGGAACAAGCAAAAGCTTTAGAGCAAACCTATAAAACACTGATGCTTAATATGGCGCGCATGGATAGTGTGCTAGATTATATAACAGCTCTTTTTGTAATGGCTTTAGCGCCTGCTATTTTTGAAGAAATACTATTTAGATCTACTATTCAACCCCTATTTATTGGTTGGACAAAAAATGTTTGGGTAGGTATCATTATTACAAGTATTTTTTTTAGCGCGATACATTTTTCTTTTTTTGGTTTTTTATCCAGAACAGCACTAGGCATTGTGCTTGGGCTACTTTTTTATCATACTAAAAATATTTGGCTCAGTATTTTAATGCACTTTTTAAATAATGGACTCATTGTCACGCAGCTATATATCGTTACATTACAAGGCAAATCACTAGAAAAGGCTATGGATGAAAATCTTTCTATTTGGGCTGGACTTAATGGGCTCATGATATTATGGTTTTCATTCAATGCGCTTAAAAAGTATAGCGCTACATTGGTTAAACCGTTGTAACTTCACAATTGTAATCGTTCATATTTAATGTATCATTCATTATGTCTTGGGAAAAAATATTTAGTACGCGTGTTTTTGCAGAAGCTTCCATTATCGAAGGCTTACTCGCGGAAAATGATGTGCCTGTGCAACTATTAAATAAACAAGATAGTAGCTATCCAATGTTTGGTGACATACAACTTTATGTACCGCATGACATGGTAGCGTTTGCAAGAGTATTGATTGATCAACAGTCCGAACATTTAGACTTTACCGTATAATATTTGTATGGCACTTGATATTCAAACATTTAGAACAAGGGCGCTATCAGCTATTATTTTTGTTGTGGTGATGCTAGGTGCTATTTTTTACAGCATCGATAGTTTTATCATACTTTTTTCAATTGTGCATACGGGTTGCTATATCGAGTATAGCAAACTCATAAAAAAAACACCCACCATTACAACTACTCAAGCAAAGGTTTTATATAACTTGTTTGGACTTGCATACATAACTACTAGCTTTTTTGCTATCATGCATTTAGCATCTGCGCATTGGGTTACTGTTTTAGGTACTACAACGTATTATGTGTTGCCCATGCTTGTTATTATAAGTATTTGGATCAATGATACCATGGCTTATATAGTAGGTTCTTTTATTGGGAAAACGCCACTTTCGGTGGTGTCTCCTAAAAAAACATGGGAGGGAACCATTGGTGGCGCACTACTTGCGGTGGTAGCAGTGGTAATATTAGGAAGGTTTTTAACAGGGCTCTCTTATCAAACGCTCGTGATTGTGAGCGCTTCGTCTGCCATTATGGGCACAATAGGGGATCTAATAGAAAGTAAGTTTAAAAGAATGGCTGGCGTTAAAGATAGTGGCCGTATTATGCCAGGGCATGGTGGTTTTTTTGACCGTTTCGACTCTTTATTATTAGCAGGCCCTTGTGTTTGGCTACTGCTAACACTTTTTGCGCAATAGATTTTACTTTACATTTGCAACTCAAATCATAATTATGACAATTCACCGCGAAGGTTTCCGCACCATTGGTATTACTGCCCTCATTTTTGGTATTATCAATTTGATTTCCATTTCTTACTTAGGAACCTGTTGCCCTAGATTAGCGGGTGCCATTTTTGGCCTAACGCTTTTCTTCTTTTTGTTTATCATTTCATTTTTTAGAATTCCCAATAGAACATTAACCATCAACGACAATCAAATTATTTGTCCTGCAGATGGTAAAGTAGTAGTGATTGAAGAAATTACAGATGTAGAATATTTCAAAGACAAACGCATTCAGGTGAGTGTGTTTATGAGCCCTGCAAATGTGCACGTGAACAGAAATCCAATGAGCGGTAAAGTGGTATATAACCAGTACCACAAAGGAAAGTACCTGGTTGCATGGCATCCAAAATCTTCTACCGAAAATGAAAGATGGAGCGTAGCTGTCGAAAATAACCACGGTACTATTTTATACAAACAAATTGCTGGTGCACTTGCAAAACGTATTTGTAATTATACCACAGTAGGTCAAGAAGTAAAGCAAACCGAGGAGTACGGCTTTATTAAATTTGGTAGCAGGGTGGATATTTTATTACCTGTTGGCACTAAAATTAATGTTGCACTCAATGAGGTGGTAAAAGGCGGTGTAACCGTTCTTGCTACTTGGGCTTAATACGAATTACCTTTTTATAAATCGCCTAATTGAGGCCTTAGCACAATGTCTTCGGCAACGGCTGCATCAGATAAGGAAGCAGCAGCCACAATCATTGTAGCAACATCACTTGCTTCCATAATTCTTTTAGGGTCTACGCCCGATCCGTCCCAACTGGCCGTATAAACAGCCCCAGGATAAACGCCCGTAACTTTTATGCTGTGTGGCTTTAATTCTTCGCGTAAATTTTTTGTAAATCCAGCAAGTGCAAATTTGCTGATACTATAACTACCCCCATTGGCATAAGCATGAAGTGATGCGATCGAGCAAATATTAAAAATATGTCCTTTTTTAGCGGACATCATAGGCGCAAGCAAAGCTCTTGTTAAATGATAAGCGCTGTACAAATTGCTTTCGATCATCGTTGCAAGTGTGCCAGGTGCTTCGTTATAAATACTGCCGGGTACAAAATGTCCTGCATTATTAATAAGGATATCGGGCGTTCCTTTTTCTAAGCACCAAGCCGCAAAAGCATACACATCCGCTTCGTTAGACATATCGGTAGGCCTTGCTTTAATGGTAGCATCCGGGTAAGCAGTTTGTAATGCAGCAACGGTGTCATATAAAGCCGTTTCACCTCTACTACAAAGTAAAAGGGTGTACCCTTTTTGTGCGAATGCAGTCGCTACTGCTTTTCCAATGCCTTTTGAGGCGCCTGTAATTACAACTATCATACTACGAAGTAACATATTTTTTGGGTAAAACTGCTTTAACTTTGCCACATGAAATACCAACATCTTTTCTTTGACCTAGATCATACCCTTTGGGATTTTGAAACCAACGCCAAAGAAAGCCTACACGACCTATATGCAGCGCACAACTTGGCAGGCAGAGGTGTAGATAGCTTTGATCATTTTTTTGATCATTATAGTGCACACAATCACCGCTTATGGGATAGGTATACCAAGGGTTTTATTAAACAGGAAGAATTAAAGTGGAAGCGGATGTGGTTGGCGCTTTTAGAATATAAAATAGCAGATGAAACATTATCTAAGCAAATGTCACTCGACTTTTTAGAAATACTCCCAACTAAAAAATCATTGTTTGAAGGCACTACAGAGCTACTCACTTATTTACAAGAGAAAGGGTATCAGATGCACCTTGTTACCAATGGTTTTGAAAATGTGCAACACCAAAAAATTAAACACGCTGGACTCGCGCCATATTTTGGGGCTGTTATTACCTCAGAAGCAAGTAATAGTCTAAAACCCAATAAAGAAATATTTGATTATGCATTTGCAAAAACTGGCGCTACTGCTAGTAATAGTATGATGATTGGTGATAACCAAGACGCAGATATTAAAGGAGGTATGAACGCTGGAATGGATACCATTTTTGTAAATCATATTGGCGCCACCCCACATGTACTTGCCACGCACGAAGTTTTTGATTTAGCATCTATTACGAAACTTTTGTAAAACCATATATCAATAAAAAAGCCGCTAACATGTTAGCGGCTTTTTTGTATCGTAGTTTGTAAAATTATTTTTTTACAACGCTTGCAGTTTTAGGGTCTTTCTTGCATTTTTTGCAATCTTTCTTGCAGTCTTTACCACAAGCTTTTTTCTCTTCTTTTTTGCATTTAGTGCAATCTTTTTTACCGTCACATGCAAATACAGCACCAGTAGTTAGTAAAGCTGCTACAGCAAGCATCATTATTTTTTTCATAAAAAGTGTTTTAGTGTTTTTGGAATTGACTATAAAGTTATACAAAATTGGAGATTTGGCCACTGGTTTTATGTTAAAATCACCATTTTTCGTCGTCCGGAATGGTAGAAGGGTCCATTTTGTACTTTTCCCTAGAAGCTTTAGCCGCCGCAATGCGCTCTATAATGAGGGCAGCTATAATATTGGCGGCGTCTACACCCTTATTTTCAGCTAGCAATTGACTCAGTTTTTTCTCGCTCACGTCTAGGCGGTACAGCACCAGTAATAGTTTTTTAAAGTCTTGGGTAATCCATTCGTTGATGAGCTTTGTTAAGGCCGATGGGTCCAGTTTTTCTATGGTTTCGAGGCTTAGTTCCATACTATTAAATTACACATACTTTTCTATCACACCTAGTCCAAACAATGCAAAGTCATATTTTACCGGATCTTTTGGATCTAGTGTTTTAAGGTACTGCGTAAGTTCAAGTCCTGCTTGCCAGTCTATTTTGGAGCGGTCTAATAACTGAAATCTTTTGGCAACCCTTGCTACGTGTAAATCTATGGGGCAAATAAGCTCGCTGGGTTTAATGGTATTCCAAATGCCAAAGTCAACCCCTTTGTTGTCTTTACGAACCATCCACCGGAGGTACATGTTCAGGCGTTTACAGGTAGAACCTTTACTAGGGGTAGCAATATGCTTTTTGGTGCGGGGTGGCGCATCAGGTAATGAAAAAAAATATTGGTGAAAATGATGAAGCCTCGCTGCTGGATTATTGTCAGGTGCCAAACAAAAGGCAGCTTCTAAACTTTCATGTGCACTATAATGTGATTTTAAAAATTCTATAAAATAGAGTACATCAGTGGTGTTAAAAGTCCGGTGTTTAAATGCTAGTAATTTTTTAAGATCAGATTCCTTATGCTCTACACAAAATTGATGCGGTGCATTATCCATCAGCTGCATCAGCTCTTTGGATTTTTGTATGATAGTAGTTCTATTGCCCCATGCAAAAATGCTTGCAAAAAAACCGGCAATTTCAATGTCTTGTTTTTTTGAAAACATATGCGGTATACAAATAGGGTCGTCTTTAATAAAACTTACCTGGTTGTATACCGCAACTTTTTTATCAAAAAAATCTTTTAGTTCATTGTTCACAGTTGGTTTATTGATACCCATTTGCATATCTTAAAACCAGCTACCAACAAATGTTTCGTTAGCGTTTTGTAATTTATTTTTTCTTGCTTTAACTTTTATTTTTTGCTTAATCATAGCAGCGATCATTAAAAACAAGAATATAAATGTAAATGGAGGTATCCCTAAAAAGCTAATCCAAGTGCCGCCAAACATTTTACGCATCGGTCTGCGAAGACGCTCAGCAATTAAATACATGCTTGGTACAATAATCAGTGTCATGAAAAACGCAAATGCAAGTCCAAAGATAATGGTCCAGCTAAGTGGCTTCCAAAACGCAACGCTATCGCCGCCTAAAAATATGTGCGGGTTTAATTCCGAAAATAAAGTGATGAAATTGATATTAAATCCAATGGCTATGGGAATAAAACCAAGTATCGCTGCAACAGCAGTAAGTAATACCGGAATAATTCTGGTTTTACCTGCCTGAATAATCGCATCTCTGGTTTTCATACCTCTGCTTCTTAATTCATCGGCAAATTCGATTACTAGAATTCCGTTTTTAACCACAATACCTGCAAGACCCACAATGCCTAAGCCCGTCATTAGGCCTGACACTTCCATACCGGTAATGGCAAAACCTAAAAACACCCCAATCACACTAAATAAGATTTCACTTAAAATGATTACAGATTTACTTACCGAATTGAATTGTAAAACAAGGGTAAATAAAATAAGCATCAGTGCAATCAATAGTGCTTTTCCTAGAAAGGCAACGGTTTCAGCTTGTTGTTCCCCTTCGCCGGTTTGCTTAATGGTAACAGCGTCTGTTACGCCTTTAAAGTTTTCAATATGTTTTCCAATCACTTGGTTAACACCCGTTGCATTATAGCCCTCTGTGGTTAACACATTAGAGCGTAGTGTGATTAAGCGCTTCTGATTTTTTCTTTTTACACTCCCAAGTGTGCTAGTAGGATCCACTTTTACAAGTGCACTGATGGGAATATTTTTTACCGCACCGCCGGAAGCCATGTCTCTAAAAGATAAACGCATGTTTAATAAATCTGTCAAGCTTTTACGCTGAACTGCATTGCTGCGTAACTGAATTTTAAATTCTTCTTTACCTTCTTTGATTTTAGATATTTCTTTACCAAAAAGAGCCGTTCTAATTTGCATGCCAATTTGAGCAGTAGACACGCCTTCAATAAGGGCGCGTTCTCTATCGATACTTAATGTGATTTCAGGATTTTTTAAATCCACATCCATTTTAAGTTCTTCTACACCTGGTACACGAATAGAATCTAAATAATTTTTAAGAGAAGAAGCTGTTTTGATCATCGCGTCAAAATCTTCACTGGCAATTTCAATGTTAATGGGAGGGTCCGTTGGTGGTCCACCACTTTCTTGGTTCACACTAATTTCTGTTCCAGGAATCCCCTGAACCGCCTGCCTAACTTGATCTAGGTATGGCGCCGTGCTTTGACCATGTCTTTTTTCATATTCTACAAACGACACCTGTATACGACCAAGTTCACTTCTTGTAGTACGGTCACCACTGGTAGGGTCGGCAGCGTTTACAGCCACGTTACTAATAATACTTTCTACAATTGGATTGGTTTTACCGTTTTCGGTACCTAAAACTTTATTGACCCTGCCTTCTAGTACACGTGTAATAGAATCGGTGTAGCGCACGTCAGAACCTACTGGTAATTTGAGGTATACAAACAACTGGTTAGGATCTCCTTTAGGGAAAAACGTAACCGGTATTCTGCCTCCAATAATGGATGCTACAAATACAAACAAGGAAACAAAAAAGAGTGCAATAACACCAACAAGTAATTGAACGGGTCTCCAACCTTTTAAAGCCCACTGTAATAATGACTCATAATGATTCATGATCCAAGGAAGGGCTTTGTTTTGGAAATTGTGAATAGCATCCGTAATCACATACCTGTTTAATACAACAAGAAGCATGAACGTAATTAACAAGTTTCCAAAAAATGGAGCGCCCGCTATATCTAATAAAATACCAAGTCCAATAGCGATCCAAAATTCTTTCTTTTTAAAGATGGCAGATTTTGGCTCCTTGCTATCTGTTTCTGGGTGATTCATAAAATCAACCGCAAATACAGGGTTCATGATAAATGCAACTACAAGTGATGCTGTAAGTGTAAATATGAGCATGGTGGGTAGGTACACCATGAATTTACCAATGATTCCGGGCCAAAAGAGGAGTGGGAAAAATGGAGCAAGGGTAGTGATAGTTCCCGCTAGTACAGGGATGAAAACCTCGCCAGCTGCCATTCTTGCCGCGTTGTTAACGCTTAATTTACCTTTGCCTTCTACAAAAATGCGGTGTGTATTTTCAATTACTACAATGGCGTCGTCCACAATAATACCAAGTCCAAATAATAGGGCAAAGAGCACAATAAAATTGAGGGTTACATGTGTGCCAACAATTAAATCTGCACCTGGTAAAAACACAAACGCAACAAACATACTAAGTGGTACAGAGAGCGCCACAAAAAATGCGTTGACAACACCCATAAAAAACATAAGTACAATTAGTACGAGAATGAATCCAATGATGATAGAGTTTACAAGTTCATTAAATGAACTTCTTGTTGCAATACTTTGATCACCCGAAATCACGGCTTTTAAATTATTCGGATAAATTTTTCCTTTACCTTCCTGAACAATCTTTTTTACTCCATCCGAAGTTTCAATTAAATTTTCGCCACTTCTTTTGATGATATTGAGTGTTACTACGTTTTTGCCATCAAGTCGCGCATAGCTTTCTCGCTCTTTGGTGGTATCCGCAATGGTAGCAATGTCTTTCAGGTAAATAGGCGCACCGCTCGTATTTCTTACAATAATATTTGCAATGTCACTCGCTGTTTTAAGTTGGCCCTTAAGTTGAAGGGTTCTTTTCATATTGCCTACTTCTAATAAACCACCAGAGATATCCATGTTTTCTCTTTGAATGGCATAGGTAATATCATCAAAAGTAACACCCGCGCTTTGTGCACGGTAATTGTCTAGATTGATCTGAAATTCTCTTTCTGGCGCACCCACAATATCTACCCTGTTAATTTGAGGTAAATTTTCTAGTTTATCTTTTAGGTCGTCGGCATATTTTTTAAGACGGGGTAAATCAAAATCGCCACTTACGTTCACAGACATAATGGGTTGTTCACTAAAGCTTACCTCTAACACCGTTGGTTCGATGGTTAAGTCTTTGGGAAGATCCTGCTTAGCTTTATCGGTTGCATCTTTGACTTTTTGAAGGGCAACTTCGGTTTTAACCTCGGTATCAAATTCTACCATGATAGCCGAAAAGTCTTGCTGTGAATTACTAGTGAATTTTTTAATTTTCGCACCAGTAATACTTTTGATTTGCTTTTCGATAGGCCTTGTTACAAGGTTCTCGATATCTTTTGGTGAATTACCTACATATACAGTTTGTACATAAATAGTAGGAATTACGATATCAGGGAACTGTTCTTTTGGAAGGGTAACAAACTGATAAATACCAGCAAGGCTCACAAACAAAATCACCAAATAAATGGATGTTTTATTTTTGATACTCCAAGTGGTAGGGCCAAACTCTTTGAATTTGGCTTTTATATTTTCTGTGAATTGCATACAATATTTTTATTCGTATTCTAATTATTTACTGGCAAGAATAATCAATTGACCATCGTATAAGCTCTGAAATCCTTCTGTTACAATTTGGTCACCTGCTTGTAAACCAGATTTTATTTCTAATTGATCTTTGTAGAATTCTCCTACTGTTACCATGCGTTTGCGTGCAATTAATTTACCTTTTTCTTCTACTGCTACCATTACGTATTTGCCAGTTTCGTCATTTTGTAATGTGTTCACCGGAATAGCAATGGCATTTGAAATACTGTAATCTAAAATTTGTACGAGTGCAATTTGATTGGGTCTCAAATCTTTATCGGCAGCCACTTTCGCTTCAATAAAAAAGCTTCTGCTATTAGGATTGATAATTTTTCCAACTACCGAAATAGGCGCTTGGATACTTTTTTGTAAATCAGGAAGATGAATGGTAAGCTTGGTGCCTGTTTTAACACGTTGGCTGTAGTTTTCAGGTACCTCAGCAGTTAATTTTAATTTGTTGGTGTTTACTATTTTAATTTGACCAGCTCCTGCAAAAATTTCACCCACTCTAACGTTCACCTCTTCTACCACACCGTCAACATCACTATACACCGAAGTAAATTGTACTTGCTCACGACTAATTTTTACTTGCTCTTGTGCTGTTTTAAGTTGATTTTCTAGTAATTCAACATTATTTTTAGCTGAAATGAGTTGTACTTCTGTTCCAATATTTTGTTCCCACAAATTCTTTTGTTTTTGATACAATGTTTTCGCAAAAGATAGTTGTGTCTTTAATGTTTCTAAACCTTGTTCTGCTGCAATTAAAGCTTGACGTTGAATGGCATCATCTAATTTTAAAAGTAGTTTCCCTTTTGGTACGACATCGCCTCTTTTTACAAACAACCCTTTTACTTGTCCACCGCCACTGCGCGCAGTTACATACGACACGCTTTCAGACTCAATTTTACCTTGCAAGTCAATATAGTGATTGAATGTTTGAGCAGCAAGCACCGCTGTTACAACAAGCTTACCTGTTGCTTGGTTGGCAGCTGCTGTATCAAGTGTGGCGATTTCTGTTTCTAGCGCACTTACTTCTTGTTTAAGTGCGGCTAATTTATTTTTTTTGTCGTTTAAACTTCCACTTTTTTCGCTTCCGTTACACGCTATAAAAGCTGCTAAAACGCTTACAAGTGAGATTTTAATGATTGCTTGCATGGTATATATATTTACTTATTTTTAGATTATAATTTTCCTGTTGCTTTTAAATAATCAATGCGCGCGATTATGGCATTGTACATGGCACCAATAAAATTGGTTTGTGCAGTTACTAGATCTGTTTGCGCACCTGTAATTTCCATATTAGAGCCAGTACCTATTTCATACTTCTTTTTAGTTTGCCCATACACTGATTCAGCTAATTGCATATTCTTTTTTTGATTGTTGAGGGTGCTAATAGCCGTGGCAAAATTCATTTTAGCCTGCGTTACTTCTGCATCAATGGTGAGTCGTAGGTTTTGTAGTTGGTTTTCGGTTTGTTGTAAATCAATTTTAGCTTTTGAAATCCTTGCTTTTCTAGCAAAACCATCAAAAATGGGAGCACTAATGTTCAGACCAATAAAGCTGGTAGTAAACCAATCGCCTCCTTTGAAAAAGTCAAATTGATTACGCTGTGCATTTTTTGTGTAAGCCCCCGACATTGCAATCGTAGGTAAATAACTTAGTTGATACCTTTTTATATTGTATTCGTTTAATTTTTTACCTAAACTAACTGCTTGAAATTCTTTACGGTCGTTGTATTGATACTCTTGATTGCTAGCAATATCAGAGGTAATTTGATCTTCTGAAATTTTATCTGTTAATATAAGGGTGTCTTTTACGGGCATACCCATTAAAGTTTTAAGACCTACATATCCTAGTTCTATTGCGTTAGTGGCTTTTACTTTTTCGGTTTGTAAATTGGCAATTTGCACCGCAATTTTATCAAGGTCTAATTTTTCTACAAAACCATTTTTATAGAGCTCCTTGGAGTCGTGCTCTAATTTTTGAAGTCTTTCAATATTAGCATCTAATAAACCAATTTGTGTTTTACTAACAACGAGTTGGTAATAAATTTTATGAATATTGGTTTTAATCATCTCCTCGGTCACCTCAGCTGATTTTTGTTGAAGTGCAATGGTTGTTCTGCGTGCTTGTAGGGCTACAAATACTTGACCATCAAAAAGCAGTTGCTGTAGTTGTAAACTTCCATTGACATTGTAATTGGTACCAAATCTTACCGGTATGAACGTTCCAGCCGTACCTCCAAAAATTTCACCAGGAAGTAATGAAACGGGAAGTTGCAAATAATTAACACCCCCTAGTGTTGCGTTTACACTCGGTAAAGCAGAGGCCGTTACTTCTTTGTTAATGGCTTCTTGACTTTTAATATTTAAAAGTGCAGTTTTTACTTGCAGGTTGTTTTTGTATGCATAATCAACGCACTGTGTTATGCTAAACTCATTTTTAGTTTGTGCAGAGGTTGTATTTGCAAACGCCATAAGCGTTAGAATAAAACTGGCTGCCAACATCCTTTTCGTGTTCATTTTCATTTATTTTTTCTTTCTTGCTTGTATGCTTCAATTGCTTTTAATCCAGCTTGTGTAGACATGCCGTGTAAAAAATTATCGGTTGTTTCACTAATAATTTGAATGGGTGTGAATTTGTTAGAAGGGAAATGTTCAAAGTCAAACATCAAAAACATGTTGGCAAGCCTGAATCTGGTGAGCACATCAACATGTATGTCAGCCCTAAACAAACCCTCCTGTTTACCTCTTTCAATATTTGCTTTTATGATGTCGTAAAAGAAGGTATTCTTGTGTGTTCTAAATTTTTCGAAAGCAGTACTATGGAATTTTTGTAAGTCAAACATCACGGAAGGGTTCATGTGTTTGAGCATTTCCTCTACTGTATCGAGGGTTAAAAAGATTTCGTGAATCGCATTTTCGCTGATCGCAGCATACTTGCTAAATTCATCTTGGTGCATTTCTATTTCAATATTGATCACACCTTCTACGAGCGCATCTTTATCTTTAAAATACTGATAGATGGTTTTCTTGCTCATCCCTAGGTGGTTGGCAATTTCATCCATACTAACACTTCTAATGCCATATAGCATAAAAAGCTCATGTGATTTAGTTAAGATTCTGTTTTGCGTTTCCATTTTCTAATTGAGGGCGCAAAACTATGGAAACTTTTTATGTAATCAAAGTTTCCATTGAAAAATTAACCGTAATTTTGTTGAACGGTAGTTTGCGCGAACTATCCATTAACTTGCACCCAAATTTTAACCATGAATACTAGGTATAAGCAGCTTAGAGCCCAGGTAACTTTCAAGCGCTTGCTCCAATTTTTCTTTCAGGGTCTAATTGTTTTAGCCCCAATAGCAGTTACCTTATGGGTAGTGCTTGGGTTATTTCAATGGGTGGATGGTTTTTTGCCTAATCTTATTAACACATTGTTTCCCAGTGCATTAGATAAAAATTTAGACGGTTCCCTTCGTAAAATTCCGGGTCTAGGTTTTATAGTGGTAGTTTTATTGGTACTCCTAGTGGGTTGGCTTTCGTCTTTATTTGTGGTGGGCAGGTTGGTTTCCGTTTTTGATACCATCCTTGAAAACACCCCGGGTATTAAGTTCATTTATTCATCTGTTAAAGATTTTTTAGAAGCATTTGCAGGAAATAAAAGGAAATTTGACAAGCCTGTGCTTGTTAATGTGGATGCATCTGGCGTTTGGAGAATTGGTTTTATCACCCAACCTTCCAATACCGAATTTGGTTTGCCGGATCATGTTACGGTGTACGTTCCTCACTCTTATGCTATTTCAGGGATTACGTATATCGTTCCAAAAACAAGTATCAAAATATTGGATAATGTATCTGCAGCTGATGCCATGAAATATACCGTTTCGGGTGGTGTAACAGATGTTCATGACGATAACATAATCACAGACCTCAACAAAAATGAAACTGCATAATTTTAATTCTGGACCTTCTATACTACCGCCTGTTGTCATGCAAAAAGCAGCGGAAGCCATCATGGATTTTGAGGGCTCTGGTTTATCTATTTTAGAAATTGGACACCGCACTTCATTGTTTCAAGATGTGATGCAAGAAGCCATTCAATCTGTAAAATCACTCATGCAAATTGGGGATGATTATGAAGTATTGTTTTTACATGGAGGTGCTACTACGCAGTTTATGCAAGTACCCATGAATTTACTCGATTCGCATGAAACAGCAGCCTATTGTGACAATGGCATTTGGGGTAATAAAGCGATTAAAGAAGCAGCGAATTTTGGAAATGTACAAGTCGTAACAGATAGTACGCATAACAATCATACACGCATCGATAAAAATTTTATAGTAGACCCTTCTGCTAAATATTTGCATTTTACTACCAATAATACGGTAGAAGGAACACAGTGGCATACGCTCCCAAACACAAGCGCACCGCTGGTTGCAGACATGAGTAGCGATATCTTTTATGCACCTCGTAATTTTAATCAGTTTTCACTGATCTATGCAGGTGCACAAAAAAATATGGGCGCTGCGGGTGTAAACATGGTAGTTGTAAAAAAAGATTTGTTAGGAAAAATATCTAGAAAAATTCCAACCATCATGGATTATCAAAAACATATTGCGGCGGGTTCACTCATGAATACGCCACCCGTTTTTGCAATCTATGTTAGTTTATTAACGCTCCGTTGGATTATAGAGGAAGGAGGCCTGTCTGAAATGCAAATCCGCAATACAGCGAAATCAAATTTATTATACCAAACCATTGATTCATTACCTGTTTTTGAAGCGCGTGTCGCCAAAGAAGATAGAAGCCTAATGAACGCCGTTTTCTTTTTAAAAGATCAAAGTTTAGAAGACCCTTTTTTAAGTCTTTGTAAAGCAGAAGGTATGGTTGGGGTTAAAGGATATAGGACAGTTGGGGGCGTACGCGTAAGTATGTACAACGCCATGCCACTATCTAGTGTTCAAATATTTTGTGACCTTATGAAACATTTTGCATCTACACATGGTTAAAAAAAGCATCAAGTATTTTTTTCTATTCAGCAGCTTACTCTTTTTACATTCTGTTGCTACTGCGCAACAAACGGTTGTTACGGGTATAGTAACAGATTTGAATAGTGGTGCCCCCATACCATTTGCAACTGTTGTATTTAAAGCTGGACGTGGAACGGTAACTGATAGCGCTGGAAAATACAAGCTTGTTGGAACCAATCAAATTGGGAGCATCAAAATTTCTTATGTAGGATATAAAACCATTACCAAAAATATTCAAATTGGTAAATCGCAAGTCATTGATGTTATTATGGAAGTAGATCCACTGCTTTCAAATAACGTTACCGTTTCTACCAATAAACGCGCGCCGTATAAAAACAAAAATAATCCAGCTGTAGATCTTATTAAAAGAGTGATTGCCAATAAGCCACTGAATAAGCCTGATAGTTATGATTATATCCAGTACGACGAATATGATAAGGTAGAATTATCGCTTAGTAAAATTCCTGAAAAAATTACCAATAGTAAACTGCTAAAAAAATATCAGTTTTTACTAAACAATAAAGACACGCAAAAAATAGCGGGCAAAGCACTCATCCCTATTTATTTAGAGGAGCGCTTGTCTACACATTATTTTAGAAAATCTCCCGAAAAAACAAAAGATGTCGTACTTGCACAAAAGCGTGTAAACTTTGGCGATTACGTAGACAACGATGGCGTAAGTACCTATTTAAATAGGCTCGTAATGGATATTAATATTTACGAAAACAATATCCCTTTATTCACCCACGAATTTTTAAGTCCCATTGCAGATGTGGCCCCTACATTTTACATGTATTATATTAGGGATACTATAACGGATGCCAATGGATTAAAATTAGTGAAGCTTTATTTTACGCCGCGCAATACCAATGATTTGTTGTTTAGAGGCACTATGTATATTACCCTTGATGGTAATTATGGGGTGCAAAAAATGACCATGTTTATTAGCAAGAACGCGAATGTTAATTTTGTTAGAGAATTAAATATTGATTTAGATTTTGAACAAGGTAATGATAGTAGATATCATTTAATAAAAAGCACTGCATTTACGGAAGCTGCTTTAACAAAAAATAGCAAAGGTGGTGTGTTTGGTGGTCGAACCGTTTCTTATAAAAATTACACCATTAATAAAGCCTTACCGGATTCCATCTATACAGGCCCTTCACTCGTTGTTAAAGCGGATGCGTCGTCTTATAATGAATCCTTTTGGAATGCTAGTAGGCATGACACTTTAACAAAAGCAGAAGCTAAGGTGTATAGTAATATTGATAGCCTCGAAAAAATGCCATCTTTTAGAAGAACGATGGCGGTTGTAACACTTTTGGTAGCTGGGTATACAGCTTTTGGTCCTGTCGATATGGGCCCTGCTGCTACTTTTTATAGTTTTAATCCCGTAGAAGGATTTAGACTTAGGTTGGGTGGACGAACCACGCCCAAATTAAGCAAGCGTGTTTATTTTGAAGGGTATGGTGCTTATGGTTTTAAGGATGAAAGATGGAAATACTATGGCGGCGTTACATACTCCCTCAACAATCAATCGATCTATGCGTTTCCAATGCATTTTGTGCGCGCGAGTTATCAAAAAGAAACTAAAATTCCTGGACAAGATTTAGATTTTGTGTCGGAGGATAATATTTTATTATCACTAAAAAGAGGACTCAACGACAAATGGACTTATAATAAGTATTTAAGGATTGACTATGTTCATGAATTGCCTAGTAGGTTATCCTATACCATTGGATTTAGAAATTGGAGACATGAAGCAGCGGGTGGACTTGTGTATCAAACCGTAAAAAATGGACAAACAGAAGTTGTTCCTGAGGTTAACACATCAGAAATAACAGGACAAATTAGGTGGGCGCCGCATGAGCAGTTTTTTCAAGGTAAAGTGTACCGTATAGCCATGGTTAATAAATATCCCATTCTTACGCTCAATTATACCGCTGGTTTAAAAGGGGTCCTGGGTAGCAATTACAATTACCAGAAAGTTAGTTTCACTTTTGATAAACGTTTTTATTTATCTCAACTTGGCTTTACAGATATCAACTTTGAAGCCGGTACGATGTTTGGAAAAATTCCGTATCCATTATTAAGTATTCCGCGCGCCAACCAAACTTACGCCTACCAATTAAATTCTTATAACCTTATGAACTTCCAAGAGTTTGTGAGTGATAGGTACGCGTCTTTATTTGTTGAACATTATTTTAATGGATTAATATTTAACCGAATTCCTTTATTCAAAAAACTAAAACTACGTGAGCAATTAGCCGCTAGGGTTATTTATGGAAGTTTACGGGATGAAAATGATCCTTCAAAAAATCCTGATCTAATTGCATTTCAAAATCTCAATGGGGCCGTTACAAGTTTTAGCCTCAATCAGGGGCCGTATTTTGAAGGCAGCGTGGGTATTGGAAATATATTTAAGTTTTTACGCGTTGACCTTGTTAAAAGGTTTACTTATACCAACAACCCCTATATTACCAAATTGGGGATTCGTACAAGATTTAGATTTGATTTTTAATGAAGGGGTACATGTATAACATACTAAAAATTCTTATAGTCGCAGCTATGGTCTTACATAGTTCAAATACAAGTGCAGCTGCTGTGCTGGATTCTTTTCCGGTACCTAAAACAGGCCCCAAACAACTCTTTTATTTACAAAGATCCACCAATAGCAATACCATTATTTGTGATTTAAATGTAGATACAAAAGGGCAAGTTGTTAAAGACAACCCAGTACACGTGTATTGGATACGTTATGACGAAGGTGGAGAAAAAAAAGAATTAAGCTATATTCAACAAACTTTTGCTTACGGAATTAAGCATGAATTAATGTCAAGCGGCATGTATAAGCTTCATTTTGTTTCCTATAAAAAACAAGTCTTTTATTTAAAGCGTTCTCTCAAAGACAATCAATACAAAGTTTATTTTATCTTAAACAACAAAGAGTATCTTTTGCAAAAACTATTTGTAAAAATTGAAGGTGGAACATTTTGGGTACCCAACGTAATTTACATGGAACTCAATGGTAAAGATGAATTTGCGGGCACTACAATTTCCTATAAATTCAAGCCTTAATTCACGAGAATTGCCGATATTTGAGGCATGTCAATCATTCAACCTTTTAAGGCTTTGCGACCGCAGCCTCAGCTAGCAAAACAAGTGGCTAGTAGACCCTACGATGTATTAAATAGCAGCGAAGCAAAAAAAGAAGCAGCAGGAAATCCGGCCTCTTTTTTACATGTCACTAAAAGTGAAATTGATTTAGCTGAATCAGTAGATATTCATGATGCGCTGGTTTATGAACAAGCTAAAGAAAACTTAACCGCTTTTATAAAACGCGATGTACTTTTTAGAGAATCAAAAGATTGCTACTATATCTATCAATTAATCATGCATGGTAGGTCTCAAACTGGACTTGTTTGTGTAAGTAGTGTGGATGATTATGAAAATGATATTATTAAAAAGCATGAATTTACAAGACCTGAAAAAGAACTCGATCGCATCAATCATATCAAAACATCGGGAGCACAAACGGGTAATGTATTTTTAGCTTACCGCAACAATATTGGTTTAGACACCCTCATCGAAAATTGGAAGAAAACAAAAACAGCAGTGTATGATTTTGTAGCCGATGATGAAATCCAGCATACGATTTGGGTGGTTAATGATGAATTAACTATTCAAAATATTTCTTCGATATTTAAAAACGAAATTCCTTGTACCTACATCGCCGATGGGCATCACAGGGCTGCTTCTGCTGTGAAAGTACGTGCTGCATTAGGTGCTCATGCTACTAAAAATGCGGATTATTTTTTAACTACTTTATTTCCGTCCAATCAGTTGTACATCATGGATTACAACCGTGTGGTTAAGGATTTACATGGATTAACACCTGCTGCTTTTATTGAAGCAGTTGCGGTAAAATTTGAAGTGGAGCAGTTATCAAAAGAGCCATTTAAGCCAGCAGCACTTCATGAAATAGGTATGTATTTAAATGGTAGTTGGTATAAGCTTACCGCTAAGACTGGAACCTATACCCAAGATCCAATTGGCATTTTAGATGTAACGATTTTACAAAATAATATTTTGGATGCAATACTTAGCATATCGGATCCAAGAACCGATTCACGTGTGGATTTTGTGGGCGGTATTCGCGGATTACAAGTTTTAGCGGATAGGGTAGATAGTGGTCAATTTGCAGCAGCATTTAGTTTGTATGCGGTAACGATTGATCAACTATTTGCAATTGCAGATACTGGAAATGTCATGCCTCCTAAAAGTACTTGGTTTGAGCCTAAATTGCGAGATGGTTTATTAACCCATCTTATTTACGAGTAGAATAAATCCATGCCATGCAAATGAAACGACTATTTGATTGCCTTGATCATCAGCTAGATCATTTTCCTAAGCAGGATATGCTTGCTGCAAAAGAAAAAGGTGTTTGGACACCTTACAGCACTGCATCTGTTGCTGCAACTGTAGATGCCTTAAGCGCCGGATTATTATCACTGGGAGTTAGTGGTCATGGTTTTACACCAGAATCTAGTGACAAAATTGCTATCATGAGTAGCAACCGGCCAGAGTGGGTTTTTACAGA
Organism: uncultured Bacteroidota bacterium; assembly: GCA_903958045.1. Classification (GTDB taxonomy): domain Bacteria; phylum Bacteroidota; class Bacteroidia; order Chitinophagales; family Chitinophagaceae; genus Sediminibacterium. The sequence continues at coordinate 22,029 of CAJBRT010000158.1, forward strand.
CCTTGCTTGCCAACAAATTGGTGCTATTTTAGTGCCCTTATATCCAACAACCAACCCCATCGAAGTAGAATTTATTTTAAATGATGCAGCGGTTGGGTATGTTTTTGTAAGCAACCTCGAGTTGTATGAAAAAGTAAAATCAGTTGCTTCAAAAGTGCCTTCTATTAAAGGCATTTTTACATTTGATGCTATCGATGGTGCGGTGCACTGGACTTCACTTACAAATGCAGCAACACCGGCACTGCTAGATCAAGTAGCGCGTATTAAAAAAACAATTCCGGTTACTCAGTTAGCAACTATCATTTACACCTCAGGAACAACTGGTGTTCCAAAAGGCGTGATGCTGAGCCATCAAAATATTTATAGTAATGTGATGTTTTCGAAAGAGAGTTTTCCTTTTGAAGATGCGCCTGCATCTAAAGTGCTTAGCTTTTTACCGCTCAATCACATTTTTGAAAAAATGGTTACGTACATTTATTTGTACAGTGGTATTTCAATTTATTACGCCGAAAGCCTTGATACCATTGGTGATAATCTAAAAGAAATAAAGCCGGATGGCTTTACAACGGTACCACGCCTACTGGAAAAAGTATTTGAAAAAATAATGGCCAAGGGTGCTGAGCAAACAGGTATCAAGAAAAAATTATTTTTCTGGGCAGTGGCACTTGGTGAAAAATATGATAATATTCAAAGTGGTGGATTTTGGTATAACCTGCAATTAGCGATTGCCAATAAACTCATTTTTACAAAATGGCGTGAGGCGCTTGGTGGCAACGTTTCATTTATTGTAACGGGTGGTGCGGCTTGTCAGGTTAAACTACTTCGCATTTTTAATGCCGCCAACATTCCAGTATTTGAAGGATATGGTCCTACCGAAAATAGTCCCGTAATAAGTGTGAACCGCAAAACAAAGGGTGGAACCAAATTTGGTACCGTTGGCCCTGTCATTAATGGCATACAAGTAAAAATTGAACCCGATGGTGAAATATGTGTAGCTGGCGAAAGTGTAATGGTGGGTTATTATAAGCGTCCAGATTTAACGGCAGAAGCAGTGGTAGATGGATGGCTCCATACGGGCGATATTGGTGTTTTTGAAAACGACATTTTCTTAAAAATAACCGACCGTAAAAAAGAACTCTTCAAAACAAGTGGTGGTAAATATGTAGCACCACAGCCTATCGAAAACAAGTGTAAGGAAAGTCAATTTATTGAACAGTTTATGGTAGTAGGGGCCGATCGTAAATTTGTTGGAGCGCTGATTGTACCATCTTTTGCAACGTTAAAAGGCTGGATGGAAGACGAGGGTATTGAATACACAACGAACGCAGCAGCTGTCGCAAATCCAAAAGTGATAGCATTATTCGATGGCATTATTGCTGAATACAATACCTTTTTTAACCACGTAGAGCAAGTTAAAAAGTTTGCTTTATTAGATAAAGAGTGGACGGTAGAGTCTGGCGAAATGACGCCTAAATTAAGCCTGAAACGAAAGGTAGTGATGGAAAATTGTAAAGCAGCTATTGAAAGTATTTATGCCGAATAAACCGGGGGGCTTTCAATAGCTGCGTTTGTATATTTTATTCTACGCCTGGTTGTTTTAACTCCCAGTTTGTTTTTTTCTTTTCTACGTCAACCATGTTTTTTACGTCGCGTAGTAATTTCTTGGCGTCATATACAATACCGTCTTTGACAGTGAATTGTACGCCTCCAATTCTTGTAATTTTATTATCAGGTGTTAAATGCACTGCACCCGTTCCGTATAGTACTTGTAAATTTTTGAGTGGGTTGGCATTTACAATTACAATGTCTGCTAATTTACCCACTTCTACACTTCCTAAATCTTTTTCTTGACCAAGTGCTTGTGCGCCATATAAGGTAGCAGATCTAATCACTTCTAATGGATGAAACCCTGCTTCACGAAGTAGTTCTAATTCTCTAATATATCCAAAACCATAGGTTTCATAAATAAATCCATTATCAGATCCCGCCGTTACACGGCCACCTCTGTTTTTATATTCATTTACAAAAGTCATCCAGAGTCTATAATTGTTTTTCCATTCTACTTCCTGCTCGGTACCCCAGTTAACCCAGTATGAACCGTGCGATTGAAAGGAAGGCTCATAAAATTTCCAAAGTGATGGAAGGGTATAATTTTCGTGCCACTCGGCTCTGCGCGCACGGTGTAAATCTCTATTGGCATCGTAAATATTAAAGGTTGGATCGAGTGTAAAATCGACAGCTAGTAAATCACTCATCACTTTGTTCCAGTGTGGTGTATATGGCGCTGCCGCTTGCTTCCATAATTTTCCTGCCTCTTCAAAACGGTGTTCTTCGTTGTTGTAATTGTAATCAGCTGGAAAGTTTTGAATGGTTTTATCTTCAAACAGTGCTTCTGGTAAACCGTACCAGTGTTCCATACTAGTCATGCCCGCTTTTGCAGAGTTCACAACGTTCCATCTAGCTACATCTACCTGTGCGTGGTGACAAGTAGAGCGGAGCCCTAATGCTTTATTTTCTCTGATAGCAGCATCCATCACTTCGGGGGGTGCACCAAAAAATTTAATACCATCGGCGCCATTTTTAGCATTTTCTCTTACCCATGTTCTCGCTTCTTCTGCATTTGTAATAGGTGATTTACTTCCTTGTCCAAAAGCAGTGTAGGCAAATATGCGAGGAGCCGTAATGGTATTTTCTAAAGATTTTGTTTTATGGTCTAGTACCCATGAAAGGCCATTGCCTGCCGATGGGTCTCTAATGGTAGTGATACCATGTGCCATCCATAATTTAAAAACATATTCTGCTGGTGTGCCTTGTTCTTTTCCACCAATATGGCCATGCATATCAATGAGGCCCGGCATGGCATACATGCCCTCGCAATTGATTTCTTTACCACCTTCTTTTAAAGCAGGTCTGCGCGCAGCATTGATAGGTAAGCTTGGACTACCTACGTTTTGAATTTTTACAATTCTATTTTTTTCAATCACAATATCTACCGGACCAAATGGCGGTGCACCGGTTCCATTGATAAGTGTTACACCTCTAATAATGAGTTGCGTGTACGGACCATCGCCTTCTTTAACTAGTGGCGCTTTGGTAATTTGGGCACCCGCTACAAAACATATTTGTAGAACTAGGATGCTGCTCAATAATTTTTTAAGCATAGTTTATTCTTTAATGGATCTAAGGTATTTATCTCTGATGATATCTTGTACTTCTTTACCTTCTATTTTACTCTCTAACCAAGAAATTACGTCGAGGTACATGAAGGCACGAGATGCGAGTTTGTCTTTTTCTACTTCTTTAAGGTTTTCCAAGAGTTTAATAAAAGCTGGTTTAAGTGCATTTGGCTGTAATCTAAACGAGCGTTTTAAGAAACTAAAAATTTCGGCTTCGGCAAGTCCTAAATTTTCCATTTTTGCCATAAACCGCGTAACCGATTTTAGCAAGTATTCTAAAATCTCAAAGTTGCCAAGTTCGTAATGCGCAATAAGGTGTAGGAGTCTGGCATAGCAGCGCAAATCTGTTCTCAAATCACCTTTTAAATCGATGACTTTATTTAAATAGTCGATGCTCATGCTGTAATTGCCTGCACCAAAATATAAGGAGGCAAATTTATAATAGAATACAAGTACACGGTGTCTATCTAAATAGAGTTCGTACTCCGTTAATTTTTCTTCTATTAGCGGAATCTCTGCAATACCTGCTTCAAAAGTACCTTCCATAAAATGGCGGTTAATTTTTGAAAGGTTCAGGTATACAAATGTTTGAATTTTGTTGTTTTGATTTTCTAGAACCGTAGGTGTTTGCGTAAAGGCTTCAAACCTGCAAATGGTATCATTAAATTTATGATAGTTGCGTAAATCAAAATGTGCACTCATTAAATTGTGCATGCCTTTGATATAATGCGCCGTTTCAATTTCAATCATTTTTGGTTCTGTCTCAAAAAGGTCCACCCATTTTTGACAGTATCTATAATAGAGTAAAAAGTCTTGTAGAATAAAGGCGTACCAGCAGTAACACTGGTATTTGTATAGCTTTTCATAAAAGCCTTCACAATCTTTATATGCTTCTATGATTGCTGGATTGAATAAAATTTCTACGGCCGCTTTGTCATTGTCATTGCGCGCGTGTCCGTTTTTTATATACCAGCTATATAGTTGTAATGAGATGTTTGATAATTTTCCAATGCTGGCTAATTTCAAATTTACATCCTCCACTTCATGCGTTAATAAATCAGCTCTATCCTGTATACTTCTTGTAATGTGCAGGGCTTCAATTTTCTTTTCTAAAAAAAGAACTTGTAAAATATAAGTGACTTGGTTGTTTGCTTTTGCAAGCTCCTTTACCTTATCAAGGATTTTCAGACTCTGTAAATAAAGTCCTTTGTTATACAGTACACGCGCAAAATCTAGTTGCTCATGCAATTGTAAATCTATGTTACTGTCTTTTTTAAGATCTCGTAAACTGGCCAGCACTTCTTGGTATAGCCTTGCTTTAAGGTTGGAGAGCTGACTTTTTTGGATGAAATCGTTTTTTTGCAGTAGGACTTCTTCGTCGTAATGGCCCATTTTGTCTAGGGCATCAAAGAGCTGCACCACTTTAAGGTCGCCATTTGCCGCATCGGTTTTCATAAACAGCTTAAAATGACGCTTTTCGGCGCGTTCTAACGACTGTATCAGCTGAAATAAGGTATCGGTACTCCTGTTGGGCATGGTAATTAAGTATCCATTAAGTATTTGATAATCAATTACTTAATATCATTTATGGCTTCTTATACAGTGTAAAATAAGCCCAATTTTGCACTTTTTGGCCATTTAAGTAATGGTAAATTCGGAAAACGTCTTTTCATGGCTGAACAAGTATACATATTTGATACCACCCTTCGAGATGGGGAGCAAGTGCCTGGATGTAAGCTAAATACCAAAGAAAAAGTAGGTTTAGCGCTCAAGTTAGAGGCCCTGGGGGTTGATATTATAGAGGCAGGATTCCCCATTTCTAGCCCCGGCGATTTTGAGTCGGTGTCTGAAATTGCAAAGTTGGTAAAAAATGCAACCGTTTGTGGGTTAACCCGTGCGGTGCAAAAAGATATTGAAGTAGCAGGTGAAGCTTTAAAGCATGCCAAGCGTTCACGCATTCATACCGGTATTGGCACTTCTGATTTTCATATCAAAGCCAAATTCAATGCCACCCGTGAAGAAATTATTGAAAGAGCAACGCAGGCTGTTAAGTGGGCGCGGAATTTTACAGACGATGTAGAATTTTTTGCAGAAGATGCAGGCCGAACAGACAATGAATATTTAGCACGCGTAGTGGAAGCCGTTATTGCAGCAGGTGCAACAGTGGTGAATATTCCGGATACAACGGGTTATTGCCTACCACATCAGTACGGAGAAAAAATGGCTTTTTTAAGAAACAACGTTTCAAATATTGACAAAGCCGTGTTGTCTTGTCATTGCCATAACGATTTAGGACTTGCAACAGCGAATTCTATTGCAGGTGTTATTGGGGGTGCTAGACAAATTGAATGCACCATCAACGGACTTGGTGAACGTGCTGGTAACACTGCACTTGAAGAGGTTGTGATGATTTTAAAACAGCACGCTTCTTTAGGTTTTTATACGGGTGTAAATGCGATGATGCTCAATCCAATAAGTCGTGAAGTGTCTGATATCATGCGTATGGCCGTGCAACCCAATAAAGCCATTGTGGGTGCAAATGCATTTTCACATTCGTCAGGTATTCACCAGGATGGATTTTTAAAGAGCGCTGAAACCTATGAAATTATAAATCCAGAAGCCGTTGGTGCCGACGGAAGTAAAATTGTACTTACAGCAAGAAGTGGTAGAAGTGCACTTGCCTACCGCTTTCAAAAATTAGGTTTTCAATTTGATAGAAACGATATCGATATTTTATATCCTTCTTTTTTACAAGTAGCTGATACAAAAAAAGAAGTGATGGAAGAAGATTTGCAAGCACTAGCAACCGCGCATACAGCAGCGCTTGTACATTAATTGAAAGAAAAGAAACGTGTTATGGGAAAAACATTATTTGAAAAAATTTGGGATACGCATATTGTACAGGAAGTTACAGATGGTCCGTCGGTACTGTATATCGACAAACATTTTATCCATGAAGTAACCAGTCCACAAGCATTTAAAGGCATTGAGGACAGAGGTATTTCTATTTTTAGACCGGCTCACATTGTGGCCACCGCCGATCACAATGTACCAACACTAAATCAGCACTTGCCTATTACAGATGCACTGTCTCGTTTTCAGGTAGATACCTTAATTGAAAATTGTAAAAAACATGGTATCGAATTATATGGCCTAGGGCATGAGCATCAGGGTATTGTTCACGTGATAGGTCCCGAACTTGGTATTACCCAACCGGGCATGACCATTGTTTGTGGCGATAGTCATACGTCTACACATGGTGCATTTGGAACCATCGCATTTGGTATTGGTACATCCGAGGTTGAAATGGTTTTTGCGTCGCAGTGTTTGCTACAAACAAAGCCAAAACTGATGCGCATTAATATTGAAGGCACACTTGGTAAAGGGGTGGTTTCAAAAGATATTATTTTATACATCATTGCAAAAATAAGTGCAAGTGGTGCTACTGGTTATTTTGTAGAATATGCAGGATCAGCGGTTCGTGCACTTTCGATGGAAGCGCGCATGACCATTTGTAATATGAGTATCGAAATGGGCGCAAGGGGTGGACTCATTGCACCGGATCAAACCACGTTTGATTATATAAAGGGAAGGACCTTTGCACCTGCTGGTGCAGCATGGGATACAGCGCTTGCGTATTGGCAAACTTTATATTCAGATGCGGATGCTGCTTTTGATCTAGAGCTTACCATTGATGCAGCAACAATAGAACCTATGATTACCTATGGTACCAACCCTGGACTTGGTATTGGTATCACAAAAAAGGTACCTACTGCTGCTGATATGCAGGATGAAGGCGAACAAAAAAATCTAGCAAAAGCATTAGAGTACATGGGTCTTACGGCTGGTCAATCATTAATGGGCATGCCGGTGCAACATGTATTTATTGGTAGTTGTACCAATTCAAGAATTGAAGATTTACGACTGGTGGCTTCACTTGTAAAAGGAAAAACAAAAAATCCAAATGTGCAAGTAATGATTGTGCCAGGCTCACAAAAAGTGGCCAAGCAAGTGGTGCAAGAAGGACTCGATATTATATTTAGAGAAGCTGGTTTTGAAATTAGACAAGCTGGCTGTAGCGCTTGTTTAGGTATGAACGAAGACAAAGTGCCAGCGGGTGAATATTGTGTGAGTACCAGCAACAGAAATTTTGAAGGCCGACAAGGTGCTGGTGCACGTACATTATTAGCAAGCCCATTAACAGCAGCAGCAGCAGCGGTTAATGGCGTTATCACCGATGTAAGAACCCTACTTTAAGCAATTAACAATGAACAAGATTAATACAATACATAGCCGCTTTGTACCCTTACAAGAAGAAAACGTAGATACGGATCAAATTATTCCTGCACGTTTTTTAAAGGCAACTACACGCGATGGTTTTGGTAAAAATTTATTTAGAGATTGGCGTTATCATAACGATAACGAATTAGCGCCAAAGCAAGATTTCATTTTAAACGATGCAAGTTATAGTGGACAAATTTTAGTGGCTGGAAAAAACTTTGGTTGTGGGTCGTCACGTGAGCACGCTGCATGGGCTATTAAAGATTATGGCTTTTTAGTAGTGGTGTCTAGTTTTTTCGCCGACATTTTTAAAAACAATGCACTCAACAACGGTCTTTTGCCTATCACGGTATCAGAAGCTTTTTTAGCGTCCATTTTTGCATTGGATAAAGAAGCTACGCTATCGGTTTGTTTAAAAAATCAAACCATTACCATTGATGCTACTGGTGCGGTTGAAACTTTTGAAATCAATGCGTATAAAAAAACCTGTTTATTAAATGGCTACGACGACATAGACTATTTAATCAGTAACAAAGCGGCTATAGAAAATTTCGAAAAAAATAGAGCGTAAGCGAATTATAATTAGAACCCTGGTGTGTTATGAATAAAAAAATTGCTGTTATACCCGGAGATGGGATTGGACCAGAAGTAACTGCGCAAAGTATTAAAGTGCTCAATGCCATTGGTCAAAGATTTGGTCATGCGTTTAGTTACGAATATGCCCTCATGGGTGCAGATGCGATTGATAAAACAGGGAGTCCTTTGCCGGATGAAACCGTTGCTACTTGCCTCGCTTCCGATGCTGTGTTATTTGGTGCTATTGGCCATCCTAAATACGATAATGACCCTACTGCTAAAGTGAGACCAGAGCAAGGGCTTTTAAAACTTCGTAAAGATTTACAACTCTTTGCCAATATCCGTCCAATTGATACCTATAAAGCACTATCGCATATGTCGCCTTTAAAAGCGAAGCAATTAGAAGGTATTGATTTTGTCATTTTTAGAGAATTAACGGGTGGCATTTATTTTGGAAAAAAAGAACTTGCCGCTGACGGACAATCTGCAAGTGATTTATGTTCTTACTCGGTAGCTGAAATAGAAAGAATTGCACACCTCGCATTTAAGTATGCGCAAAACAGAAGAAAAAAATTAACCCTGGTAGATAAAGCCAATGTATTAGAAACGTCTAGACTTTGGCGCAAAGTAATTCAGGGAATGAGTGCCTCTTATCCGGATGTTACCGTCGACTATATGTTTGTGGACAATGCTGCGATGCAAATTATTTTGTATCCCGCACAGTTTGACGTAATCCTTACCGAAAATTTATTTGGTGATATTATTAGTGATGAAGCAAGTGTATTAAGTGGATCATTGGGGTTACTGCCTTCTGCGTCGGTGGGTAATCAGGTTGCACTTTTTGAACCAATCCATGGTTCATATCCGCAAGCTGCAGGAAAAGATATTGCAAACCCGCTTGGTTCTATTTTATCTGCTGCCATGTTACTCGATCATTTGGGTATGCATGAGGAAGCAGTCGTTGTTAGAAAAGCAGTGGACTGGACACTTTCCAATGGTTTTGTTTCAAAAGATATCGATCCAATCAATAATTATGCAACAACGGCTATTGGTGAAATCATCAGTGATTTTATTGAGAAAAAAAGAGATACCGAAAAAAATAATAAGGATGGTGAAAATAAATCAACCATTATTTAAATAAGTGTAAATAAAAAATTATGGCTTCCTACTATAACGAAAATACGGTCCTCTTTTTAAACGGTGAATTTGTAAAAGCTGCGGATGCAAAAATGGATTTGTATAGCCAGTCACTTCATTATGGCTATTCTGTGTTTGAAGGCATTCGTTCTTATAAAACAGAGGATGGCACTACAAAAATATTTAAAGCAACGGAGCATTTTGATCGTTTTAAAGCTTCAGCAGAAGCTATTAACTTACCTTATACCTACAACACCGAAAGTTTAATTGAGAGCACGAATAAATTACTTGCATTCAATAATTTAGGCGATGCATATATAAGACCGGTGGTGTATGCGCCAGCAAATATGTCGTTTACTCAAAACACAGAATCGTTTGTATTTATTCAGGCCTGGGAAATGGGTCCTTTTTTAGGAGACAAAAGAATCCGTGTGATGACTTCTTCCTTTCAGCGCCCCAATCCAAAAGGATTTAAAATTCATGCAAAAGCAGCAGGTCATTATGTAAACTCTATTATGGCTAGTCAGGAAGCTAAAGCGGCTGGATATGATGAGGCACTGCTTTTAGACATGCACGATCATGTAGCAGAAGCGCCAGGCGCCAATGTGTTTTTTGAAAAAGAGGGCACGCTGTATACGCCAAGTTTAGGGAACATTTTACCAGGAATAACACGCGCAACGGTTATTGAACTATGCGCTGCACATAATATCCCGGTAGTAGAAACTAGTTTTGGCATTGATGCTATTAAGGGAGCCGATGCTGCATTTTTTTGCGGAACAGCCGCAGAAGTGATAGGTCTCGAATCGATAGACGATGTGCTCTTTACAAAAAATTGGGACGACACCGCAAGTAAAAAAATTCAATCTGCGTATCAAAAATTAGTACGTGCAAATAAATAATCATGGCAAACGAATTAAATAAGTATAGTAAAACACTTACCCAAGACACAACGCAACCTGCTGCGCAGGCCATGTATTATGGTATTGGTTTAACAGATGCCGATTTAGCAAAACCGCAAGTAGGTATTGCAAGCATGGGTTACGATGGCAATACTTGTAACATGCACTTAAATGATTTAGCAGCGGTTGTAAAAAAAGGAGTGTGGGATGCACAAATGGTAGGCCTTGTATTTAATACCATTGGCGTGAGTGATGGTATGAGTAATGGAACACCTGGTATGCGTTATTCATTAGTAAGTAGAGACGTTATTGCAGATTCTATTGAAGCCATTTGTGGTGCACAATATTATGATGGTATCATTGCGATTCCGGGTTGTGATAAAAATATGCCAGGTAGTTTAATTGCGATGGGCCGTTTAAATAGACCTTCCATTATGGTGTATGGCGGAACCATTGCACCGGGGCATTATAAAGGGCAAGATTTAAATATTGTTTCTGCATTTGAAGCACTCGGTCAAAAATTAGCCGGCGAATTAGACGAAGCAGATTTTAAAGGAATTATACAGCACGCATGTCCGGGCGCAGGAGCATGTGGTGGTATGTATACTGCCAATACCATGGCATCTGCCATTGAAGCGCTAGGTATGAGTCTTCCTTATTCTTCTTCAAACCCAGCGTTAAGTCCCGAAAAAAAGCAGGAATGCGTAGACGCTGGTAAAGCGATCCTTCATTTGCTCGAAAAAGATATCAAGCCTTCAGATATCATGACGCGTAAAGCATTTGAAAACGCCATTACGATTATTATGGTGCTAGGCGGTAGCACCAACGCTGTCTTGCACATGATTGCCATGGCAAAAAGTGTAGGCGTTGAAGTAACGCAAGATGATTTTCAAACCATTAGCGATAAGGTGCCGGTGCTTGCCGATTTTAAACCGAGTGGTAAATATTTGATGCAAGATTTACATCAGTATGGTGGCGTACCTGCTGTAATGAAATATTTATTAAAAGAAGGGCTACTGCATGGTGATTGTTTAACCGTAACTGGAAAAACATTGGCAGAAAATGTAGCTGCCGTTCCAGATTTAGATTTCGATCAACAAAAAATTATAAAACCGATTTCACATCCCATTAAACCAACGGGTCACCTGCAAATTTTATATGGCAATTTAGCTAGTGGCGGTTCTGTTGCAAAAATTAGTGGTAAAGAGGGGGAACTTTTTGAAGGACCAGCGCGTGTATTTGATGGCGAAGAGCAGCTCATTGCAGGCATTCATTCGGGACGCATAAAAGCCGGTGATGTTGTGGTGATTAGACAAGTAGGACCCAGAGGTGCACCGGGTATGCCTGAAATGCTAAAACCTACGTCTGCGATTATTGGAGCGGGACTTGGAAAATCAGTAGCGCTAATTACCGATGGAAGATTTAGTGGCGGTACACATGGTTTTGTGGTAGGTCATATTACGCCAGAAGCTTTTGTGGGTGGTCTAATTGCACTCGTAGAAGACAATGACGTAATTGAATTAAATGTTGCTACTAAAAAAATGACATTAAAAGTAGATGATGAAACTATTGCTGCGCGCCGCGCAAAATGGGTAGCGCCCAAATTAAAGGTAACAAAGGGTTTGTTGTTTAAATATGCGCAGTGTGTAAAAGACGCCTCGCAGGGTTGTGTAACAGACGAACTATAAATACTAACATGATGCAAGCAGAATTAACAAAACCATCTTTAGCTACGCCCCAGCATCCGATTGAAATATCTGGATCGCAGGCGGTACTCGAAGCATTTATTGCAGAAGGGGTGGATACTATTTTTGGTTATCCTGGTGGTGCCATTATGCCTATTTATGATGCACTATATGATTATCACGAAAGGCTCAAACATATTTTAGTGCGTCATGAGCAAGGAGGTATTCATGCCGGTCAGGGCTATGCGAGAAGTAGTGGTAGAACGGGTGTGGTATTTGCTACATCGGGGCCTGGTGCTACTAATTTAGTAACGGGACTTGCAGATGCACTCATTGATAGTACACCACTTGTTTGTATTACGGGTCAAGTGTTTGCGCATTTGTTAGGTACCGATGCTTTCCAAGAAACGGATATTATTAATATTACAACACCTGTTACCAAGTGGAATTATCAAGTAACTGATGCTACAGAAATTCCACAAGTATTAGCCAAAGCATTTTTTATTGCGAGCACCGGTAGACCTGGTCCGGTACTTATAGATATTGCAAAAAATGCACAGCTACAAAAGTTTAGTTATACTGGCTACACAAAATGCGATCATATTCGTAGTTATAGACCAAAGCCCATTGTTCGAAAATCTTATATCGAAGAGGCGGCTGCACTAATCAATGAAGCCAAAAAACCATTTGTCATTTTTGGACAAGGGGTTATTTTAGGAAGAGCCGAAGAAGAATTTAAAGCCTTTATAGAAAAAGCGGGATTACCTGCAGCATGGACTATTTTAGGCCTTAGTGCACTACCTACAAGTCATCCTCAAAATGTGGGTATGCTTGGGATGCACGGTAATTACGGTCCTAATGTATTAACCAACGAGTGTGATGTGTTAATAGCAGTGGGTATGCGTTTTGATGACCGTGTCACCGGAAGGCTTGATAAATATGCCAAGCAAGCCAAACTCATTCACCTCGATATTGATCCTGCCGAAATTGACAAAAATGTAAAATCTACGGTGCCTGTTTGGGGTGATTGTAAAGAAACGCTTCCATTATTAACAGCGCTTGTTCATGAAAAAAAGCATACTAATTGGTTACAAACATTTCATAATTATACGAGAGAGGAACACGAGATTGTCATTAATCAAGAACTACATCCCGCTAGTGGTGAAATAACTATGGGTGAAGTAGTAGAAGCACTCAATGAACTTACAAAAGGTGACGCCATTATTGTAACCGATGTTGGACAACATCAAATGGTTGCATGTAGGTATGCAAAATTCAATGAATCAAAAAGCAACATCACGTCTGGGGGCCTTGGTACCATGGGCTTTGCACTTCCTGCGGCTATTGGCGCCAAATTTGGTGCGCCGCACCGCGAAGTAGTAGCCATTATTGGGGATGGTGGATTTCAAATGACACTGCAAGAGCTCGGTACTATTATGCAAGCGCAGGTATCTGTAAAGATGCTCATTTTAAACAACCGTTTTTTAGGTATGGTACGTCAGTGGCAACAGCTTTTTCATGACAAACGCTATTCTTTTGTTGATATACAAAGCCCCGACTATGTACAACTCGTAAAAGCATATGGCATCGAAGGCAATAGTGTGGATGACAGAAAAAATTTAAAGGAAGCACTTCAAAAAATGCTGGACTCAAAAGACTCCTATTTATTGGAAGTAATGGTAGGCAAAGAAGACAATGTATTTCCAATGGTACCACAAGGTTGTAGCGTATCTGAAATCAGGTTAAAATAATCATTATGAAACAGGAATATACCATTACCGTTTACACAGAAAACCAAGTGGGTTTGTTAAACCGAATCGCTATTATTTTTTCGCGCCGAAAAATTAATATCGAAAGTTTAAATGTGTCTCCTTCCGAAGCAGAAGGCATTCACCGTTTCACCATTGTTATCAATGAATTTGAAGAAGTAGTACGCAAACTGTGTAGACAAATTGAGCGTCAAGTAGAAGTGCTAAAAGCATACTTTAATACGGGCGACGAAATTGTGTGGCAGGAGCTGGCGCTCTATAAAGTACCTACCGACGAAGTAGCCGAAAAATTGCAAGTAGAAAGACTACTCCGTGAATTTGGTGCCCGCGCCGTAGTGATTCGAAAAGACTATACCATTTTTGAAACTACGGGTCACCGCGAAGAAACGGATAAACTATTAGCCGTATTGGCGCCTTATGGTCTTATCGAATTTGTGCGGAGCGCCCGCGTAGCTATTATTAAAGCAAGCAATGGCTTTCACGAAAAATTAAAAGAATTTGAAGCAGTAGAACCTGCTTCTGAACTTATAGAAAACGAATTTTTAAACAAACAAGCCGAGGTATTCTCGATGTAAATTATTAATAAATAAAAACAGCAATCATGGCAAAATTAAATTTTGGTGGCGTAGAAGAAAACGTTGTAACACGTGAAGAATTCCCATTAGCAAAAGCACAAGAAGTATTAAAAGATGAAGTGGTAGCAGTGATTGGATATGGTGTTCAGGGCCCCGGTCAGGCGCTTAATCAAAAAGAAAATGGCGTAAACGTTATTGTAGGTCAGCGCAAAAATTCCAAAAGTTGGGATAAAGCAGTAAACGATGGTTTTGTTCCGGGTCAAACATTATTTGAAATTGAAGAAGCACTTGAGCGCGGAACCATTATCTGTTATTTATTAAGTGACGCAGCGCAAATTGCGATGTGGCCAACTGTAAAAAAACATTTAACACCAGGAAAAGCACTATATTTTTCTCACGGATTTGGAATTACCTACAAAGAACAAACAGGTATTGTTCCTCCGCCAGATGTTGACGTATTTTTAGTAGCTCCTAAAGGATCAGGTACTTCACTTCGCCGTATGTTTTTACAGGGCCGTGGCTTAAACTCTAGCTATGCAATTTTCCAAGATGCTACTGGAAAAGCATTTGAGCGCGTAGTAGCACTTGGTATTGCTATTGGTAGTGGTTATTTATTTGAAACAGATTTCAAAAAAGAAGTTTTTTCTGATTTAACGGGTGAGCGTGGTACATTAATGGGTGCGATCCAAGGTATTTTTGCTGCTCAATATGAAGTACTACGTAGTAAGGGTCACACACCTTCGGAAGCATTTAATGAAACGGTAGAAGAGTTAACACAATCTTTAATGCCACTGGTTGCCGAAAATGGTATGGACTGGATGTATGCTAACTGTTCTACGACTGCACAGCGTGGGGCACTTGATTGGTGGAAAAAATTTAGAGATGCAACCAAGCCTGTTTTTACGGAACTCTATGAAAGTGTAGCTGCAGGTAAAGAAGCTGCAAAATCAATTGAAAGCAATAGTAAACCTGATTACCGCGAAAAATTAGAAGTAGAATTAGCGGAACTACGCGATAGTGAACTATGGCAAGCTGGTAAAACGGTAAGAAGTTTACGTCCGGAGAATCAAAAATAATTAGAAGGTTCATGCAGGATTCAAATGTTTTTCAATTAGACTTTACTGGTGCCTATGCACGTTTGCAAGACGTTGTAAAAAAGACGCCACTTACGTACAATCATAATTTGTCGCGTAGGTATGGTTGCGACGTGTACTTAAAAAGAGAGGATTTACAAATTGTTCGCTCTTATAAATTAAGGGGTGCATATAATATGATGAGCTTGTTGTCGCCTAACCAACTCGTTAAAGGTGTGGTGTGTGCAAGCGCTGGAAACCACGCCCAAGGATTTGCGTATAGCTGTAAAAAGTTAAATGTAAAGGGCGTGGTTTTTATGCCCATCATTACACCCAATCAAAAAGTTAGTCAAACAAAAATGTTTGGAGAAGGCTTTGTAGAAGTTAAATTGATAGGGGATACATTTGATGATTGTGCAGTAGCTGCCAAAAAATATACCGAAGAACATGGGCTAACATTTATACCTCCATTTGATAATATCAGCATTATTGAAGGCCAGTCTACGGTAGGTATCGAAATTTTAGAAGATCAACAGGATATCGATTTTATTTTTTTACCCGTTGGTGGAGGTGGATTGAGCGCTGGCGTTGGTGCTTATTTTAAAACCTATGCACCCGCTACCAAAATTATAGGTGTTGAGCCGGAAGGCGCCCCTTCTATGCTTACGGCGATTAAAGCTGGGCATCCCGTGCAACTAGATCATATTGATAGTTTTGTGGACGGCGCTGCTGTTAAGCGTGTAGGAGATGCAACCTTTGACATTTGCAAACGCGTTATTGATGACATGCACCTTGTGCCAGAAGGTAAAATATGTTCTACTATTTTAAAATTATACAACGAAGAAGCCATTGTGGTAGAACCTGCTGGTGCGCTTGCTGTTGCAGCACTTGATGATTATGCCGATCAAATAAAAGGTAAGAAAATAGTGTGTGTTGTAAGTGGGAGCAATAATGACATTGAGCGTATGCAGGAAATCAAGGAGCGTTCTTTACAATATGAAGGCCTCAAACATTATTTTTTAATCCGGTTTGCGCAAAGGCCAGGCGCTTTAAAAGAATTTGTAAATCAGGTATTGGGCCCCACCGATGATATTACCCGTTTTGAGTACATGCGAAAAAATAATAAAGATAGTGCGCCCGCACTAGTTGTCATTGAATTACAAGCGCAAGAAAACTATCAAGTGCTGATTGATAACATGAAACATTATAACATCAATTATACAGCAATCAATAAAAACGATAATGTATTTGCGTATCTCGTTTAATTATTGACCGTTATTTCACTCATGAAAAACCATCCTGGTGTACCTTTTCCTTGATGCCAGCTTGGTAATTTTTTAATAGGCTGACCAGTAATTTTCAAATATCTAAATGATGCAGTAGGATATTTTAACTCAAGCATTTGAGCAAATGGCGCATCATTCATGGTAGGCATTTCAGGTTTGATATTAGCAAGTGGCTTCCATGTTTTATTATCATTGCTACCCCATGCCATGAGTGATACAGGCGGTAATATGTAGGAGGTAGTTGCGTGCAGGGTATTCACCATGATTCTACTCGTTTGAACAGGACTACCCATATCAAGAACTACTGTGGCTTCATTGTTTTGATAGCCCAACCATTTACTAGAAAAATCAGTGTAGTCTGCTAAATCCAAATCTGTTAAAACAGTAGCGGCATTCATATTGTATTTAGCATCTGGTGGTGTGGTTAGTTTATAACCTGCAACTGGGAAGCCTGCTTTCATATAAAAGTTTCTTACCGTAGCACTTCCTTTCCATCCTGTTTTAAATGCACGTACACTCAGTGTTGTAGTATTGTTTAATACGATTGGTTTTGAATACACTAAACTTGTACTGCTATCCGGATCTGTGCCATCAATTGTATATCTGATGGTAACGCCTTTTATAACATGTTTAATTTCGATGGGTTGATTTTCTTTGAAGTAACCACTTGGTAAAGAAACAACCGGATCATTAAGGGTAATGATGAGGGTATCTGCACCATCAAAACCATAGTCTATTTTTATTTGTGCATACTGCTTGCTTATGGCTTTAATATCGGAAGGTTTTATTTTGGTATCCCAAACAAAAATCTCCGTAATATTTTTATTGCCAAGCAGTGTTTTTAATCCTTGCATCGTAATGGCAGTTCCAGCCACAGAAACGGAATTGATTTTTTTCATGGATGCTATTTCTGCCATGCTTTTATCTGTAACGTTCGAATAGTTAACGTTTAATCTTTTAAGATTGGGCAGTTTACCAATCCATGAAACGTCTGCATCGGAAACTGGCATTTTTGCAGCATACAAATGAACAATCTGTTCTTTGATAGGGTCTAATTCTGTGAGTGTACTAGAATTGTACATGCTTTGACCATAAAAAGAAACAGCGAGTGCTGGCGATTTTTCACCTAACTGCTTAATCACCCTGTAATTTGATTTGAGTTTATCAATGGTTGATTCACTCGCCGCATCAAAGTCATATTTTTCTTCTTTGGCTAAATACGGTTTAATATATTCTTCTGCTAAAATGCGAAGCGTATCTGTGCTATTAATACTTGTAATTTTTGTATCAAAGGGTGCCCCTTTTTGGATCCATGCTTCTAAAATGGCAAGCTCAGCAGCGGTTAATTGCGGCTTGTCTATGGGAGGCATATGTTTTTTATCAGAGAGCGGTAAATGTGCTCTGGTGATCACTAAACTTTTAAGTAAATCGCCAGCTACTAATGCTTTGCCAGATTTTCCACCCGTCATAATGCCTACCGAATCGCTCAGGGATAAGCCTCCTTTTTTATTGCTGTTGTTATGGCAAGTACCACACTTTTCTTTGAATATGGTTGCCACCACATTTGGATAAATGCGGGCTTCTGCTAGCGTTAATGTGCTGGGCTCATTTGTATAAAGTGGTGCCGTTAAAAATCCTTCGCCATGGGTTAGGGTTGCACCAAAATGACCGGTAGTGATGGTTAGCATAAACAGTAGCACCCCAGTTGAAATGGCTAATTTTTTATTGGATTGAATAAAACTAGCATAACTATAGAGTATCCAAGCTAGCACAGCTACTGCTGTTCCAGACCATTTGTGCCACTGTAAAGTGTCTCCTTCTGTGCCTTCTTCGGTGGCTAATAAAATACCCATGATAGCTGTAAAAATGGCCGTTAAAGCGCCAAACAGCCTAACATAGCCAAAGACATTATTGGTAGACGTGTTACTCGGAATAAAATATGAAATAATGGAAATGAGCAAGAGCGTGATTGGTAAATGTAAGAGTAGCGGATGCATTCTGCCCGCAACTTGAAGCCATACGGGTATTTGAAGCTTGTCATCAAATACAAAAACAATACCCAATAAAAAAAGTCCTGCAAATGCAAGCGAACTTGCTACTTTCTCAATCCATTTCATAGTTCACTATGCTTGTGTTAATTTATAAGGATACACTTTTCCAGAAGCCCATTGTGCTACATAAAGGCTGCCTTCATCATCTACACAAACATCATGTGGGTGTGCAAATATTTTATCGGTTTGTTGAAGTGTATTTAATTTTCCGTTGGTATAAATAGGTTCAGAGCCACCAATATTTGAAACCACTTTATTTTCTTTATTTAAAATGGTAACAAAGCCACTGGCTTCTACACCCATATTTGGAGAACGTAAAACGGCAGCATATAAATAATCGCCATTAATTACTGGTCTACACACGCCTGCGCCTGGTACATGGATTACTTCTAGTAATTTGCCATCTAAAGAAAATCTTTTAAAGCAAGCTCTGTTTCTATCGGTAACAATAAGGGTAGGTGTAGCGTTTCTGTAATCGATACAAATACCGTGTGCGTTGTCTAGGTATTGTTCACCTTCGCCTCTACCACCAAATGCATTTTTTAATTTACCATTAGCGTCATAATGTAAAATGTATTGTGCACCATAACCATCTGCAATATAAAATTCTCCATTTTCTAAAACAGCGGTTTCGGTAGGTACAAATTTATCTTTACTCGCGTATGGTCCAACCTCTGCTGGCGGATCAATGGTAAATAATATTTTACCATCGGTGGTTGTTTTATAAACCTGGTGTCTATTGGTATCTGTAATAAATAAAAAGTCTTCCTTTCCTGTTTTTTGAATCGATAATCCATGTGCGCCCGGAAATTCTGTTCCCCAACTTCCTTTTAGTTTACCAGACTTGTTGTAAATGATGATATTGTTTTTTGTTTCGTTGGTAAGAAGAATAATATGACCCTTACTGTCTTGCACCATTTCATGACAATCATTCACAGGGGTTTTGTCGGTATTTAAAGTACCCCACTTGGTATCCAAAAAATACTTTTTATCGTTATGACCGTATACAGGCCCTTTTGGTTTGGCAAATAAATCTTTGGCGATAAAAAAACTAGCACCTGCTAATGCAGAACTTTGAATAAATTTTTTACGGTTCATAGGTTTAATTTTAAGCGATAATATTATTGACAACGTTTCCGTATAAGTCTGTTAAACGGTATCTTCTTCCTTGAAATTTATAGGTTAATTGTTCATGCTCTAATCCCAACAAGTTTAAAACGGTGGCTTGAAAATCATGAACGTGTACAGGGTCTTTGATAATGTTGTACCCAAAGTCATCTGTTTCTCCATGCACAATACCAGGTTTTACACCGCCACCTGCCATCCAAATACTAAAACAGCGTGGGTGGTGGTCACGTCCATAATTATCAACGGTCATTGGGCCTTGGCAGAAATTGGTTCTTCCAAATTCACCACCCCAAATAACAAGTGTTTCATCTAATAAACCTCTTTGCTTTAAATCTTTAATAAGTGCAGCAGATGGTTGGTCTACATCTTTTGCTTGTCCGCGCATTTCATTGGGTAGGTTACCGTGCTGATCCCAGCCTTGATGGTATAGTTGAATAAAGCGAACACCACTTTCAGATAATTTACGCGCTAGTAAACAGTTGGCTGCATAGGTGCCAGGGACTAAACAATCTGGTCCATACATTTTGATCACACTGTCTGATTCTTTGGAAGTATCAATGATTTCAGGAACGGCTGTTTGCATGCGGTAAGCCATTTCATACTGCTGAATTTTAGCAGCAATTTCTGGATCACCAAATTGCTCGTATTCTAAATTATTAAGTGTTGCCACTTTATCAAGCATTTTGCGGCGTGCATTTCTATCCATGCCTGCTTGATCTTGTAAATATAAAATAGGATTATCGCCACTGCTAAATTGAACACCCTGATGCACAGAATCTAAAAATCCGTTGGTCCATAATTTAGAATATACACCTTGCCCATTTCCTTTACCTCTTGATAAGAGTACGCAAAAAGCAGGCAGGTTATTATTTTCGGTACCAAGTCCGTAGCTCACCCAAGAACCCATACTAGGCCTATTGCCTTGTTGTGCGCCCGACTGAAAAAACGTTAACGCAGGGTCGTGGTTGATGGCTTCTGTGTGCATCGATTTAATGATACACAAATCATCCACTACCGATGCCATATGCGGAAACAAGTCACTTACATACGCGCCTGATTTTCCATATTGTTTAAAGTCGTAGTAAGACCCAATGAGCGGGAATTTACTTTGACCAGCAGTCATGCCTGTTAAGCGCTGACCGTTTCTGATAGACTCTGGTAAATCTTCACCCATTCTTTCACGAAGCATGGGTTTGTAGTCAAAAGTTTCTAATTGAGAAGGTGCACCGTTTTGAAAAAGGTATATCACACGTTTTGCTTTTGGAGCAATATGCGGTACTGCTTTCATGATGGCATCTTCTGCACTTTCTTTCCCACCAAATAAATCTGGAATGAGGAGTGAGCCAAGGGCTGCACTACCTAATCCAAGGCTCATTCTAGAAATAAATTTTCTTCGATTTGCGTTAAGGCCGTGTTCGAGTAATTCTTTTTCCATGGTTTATGTTTTTGTGATCGCTTCTTGCATGTTATAAATAACCTGAATGGTTTGCATGGCAGCAGCGAGATCAACGATTTGTTTTGTTTTGGGTTTATAGGTACCTGGCTCAATAAGTGTAGCTGCTTTCTTTTGATCTTTTGCTAATTCTTTTTTTGTTTCGTCGTAAAAAGCAACAAGCGTTTCAATTTCTTTGCTGCTTGCTTGTCTACACAAAATGGATCTAAATGCTTTTTCAATAAATGTATTGGTACCCGCTTTTTGTTGCAATAATTTATCTGCAAGTGCTTTTGATGCTTCTAGTACTGTTGGGTCGTTGAGCATGATAAGCGCTTGAAGAGGCGTATTGGTGCGGTACCTTGTTACTTGACACTCATCTCTATTGCTACCATCAAACATCATCATAGATGGAGGTGGCACGGTGCGTTTAATAAAAGTGTACATCCCTCTTCTGTATAGTGCTTGGCCGGTATCTTGCATGTACTTATTTAAGATGCCTCTACCGGATGTGGCGAGTTCCCATAACCCTGGTGGCTGATAAGGTTTTACACTCGGTCCACCAATGGTTTTATTGAGAAGCCCACTACTTGATAACAGCATATCTCTTACGAGCTCTGCAGAATAACGAATCCTTGGCGCATACGACCAATAGGTATTGAGTGGGTCTACTCTTTGTTTTTTGTCAGAAATTTCACTGGATTGTTGATAGGTAGCAGAAAGTAAAATTTGTTTTACAAGTCTTTTTATATCCCATCCGTTGTCTCTAAAATCTACAGCTAGCCAGTCTAGTAATGCAGGGTGTGTTGGAAGATTTCCTTGCATACCAAAGTCTGCGGCAGATTTTACAAGACCTCTGCCAAAAAATTCTTGCCACATTCTATTTACAAATACACGAGCCGTTAAACTATTTTTTTTGTCAAACATCCACTTTGCAAGTCCAAGTCTATTTTTTGGAAGTGATGGATCAAATTGTAAAACGGAGCCTGGTGTTCCAGGTTCTACTTCCACTGTTTTTGAAGCATAATTACCTCTGTCTAAAATGTAGGTTTTGCGTACCGAATCTAAATCACCCATTACAGATACTTCTAGTTTATTGGTATCTACTTTATTGATGAATTTTAAAATTCCTTTCACATCATCGTTGGTGATATCCATGCGCGGATTTTTGGCATAGGTAACGGGTCCGCCAACAGTAGACTCTAATCCAACCTCATTTACATTGTTAAAGAATGCAAATAATTGGTAGTAATCTTTTTGAGAAATAGGATCGTATTTATGATCGTGACATTTTGCACATTCTACCGTAAGTGCTAGCATGGAGCGTCCAAAAGTGTTGGTTCTATCTGATGCGTATTCGATTCTATATTCTTCATCAATCACACCCCCTTCTTCGGTGATTTTATGATTTCTGTTAAAGCCTGTTGCTAAAATTTGTTCTTTGGTAGCACCCGGAATTAAATCGCCGGCTAACTGCCAAGTAATAAATTCATCGTAGGATAAATTTTTATTGAACGCGTAAATCACCCAGTCTCTCCAAGGCCACTGGCTTCGATAGTTGTCATCTTGATAACCATGACTATCCGCGTAGCGTGCAATGTCTAGCCAGTTAATAGCCATTTTTTCGCCGTACTGCGGCATATTTAAAAGGCGGTCAACTAGTTTTTCGTATGCTTTATTACTGTTGTCATCAATAAAAGATTTAGTTTCCGCTTCTGTTGGTAAAATACCCACCACATCCATGTAAACACGTTTTACCAATCTTTCTTTTTCTGCTTCTTTGTTAGGTGATAAACCTTTCTCTTCCATTTTATTTAAAATAAAATAGTCGATTTCATTTTTTGGCCAAGTCATCACTCACAGCAGGTAGTGTTGATTTTTTTGGAACCGTAAACGCCCAGTGTGGTTCATATTTTGCACCTTGTTCAATCCATTTTTTTATAATGGCTACTTCGTTTTCTGAAAGTCTTGGTAGTTTGCTCGATGCCACAGGCATTACAAGACTAGAGTCGTTTGTTGTAATTCTTTGAAACACTTCGGAGAGTTCAGGTTTGCCCGGAACAATGCCGCGTTTGGTTGGATGATCTTGCAAAGCTTTGTAGGCTTCGCTTTCAATATCTAATCTTAAACCAGCTTCTCTTTTTTTAGGATCTGGCCCATGACAACTAAAACATTTGTCCGATAAAATAGGTCTTACATCATAATTATAACTTACAACATCTGGCACCTTTAATTCATCCACCGCAGTGGTTCTAAAAGAGAAGTAAGCTAATACACCAACAACCAGGCAAACGCCTGTTAGGATGAGCAATCGTTTATTAATCATAAGTAGCAGGTTAATGATGGCAAATCAGTACTTAAATATACTCCTTTATAGGTCCATTTTTTGCGTATTGTGTGGGGTAGATAAAAAAGTGGTTAAAACGGCTAAATAAGAGTTGTTTTGATATCAAATATAAATAATATTAAATTCATAATATCTTAAATAATAATACTTTAAAAATAATCAGCTGCTTAATTTGCGTTAATATTGATGTGTAAATTGAAGTTTCTGTTAAAGCGGTATCCGCAATTTTGAGTTATTTTTAAGTAGAAAGAATAAAATATGAGGTCAAAACTGCTTTTTCGGCAAAAAATGAGTGCATTAATGAGCCTGCTTTTACTGCTTTGCTGTGTTGTAAAGGCTCAAACGGTGCTATCTTCTTCGCTTCTTTCCGAAAAAAAGTACCAAGCTCGTATGGCAAAGTGGCCCATTAAGGTGGATGGTAAGTTAAATGAACATGATTGGAAACAAGCAGTATTGATTTCTGATTTTGAAGATATTGAAGGCGCAGCAAAACCCAAGCCAACTTTTAGTACCAGTGTAAAAATGATGTGGGATAGTCAATATTTATACATTGGAGCAGTGCTCGAAGAGCCACATTTATGGGGTACTTTAAAAAACCACGACGACATCATTTATCGTGATCATGATTTTGAAGTTTTTATTGACCCGATGGGTGATGGGGAACAATATTTTGAAATTGAAATCAATGTTCTTGGAACCATCATGGATTTATTTATGAATAAGCCCTATAAAAAAGGAGGCACTTTTGATATGGGTTGGAACACAACGGGTATTCAATCTAAAATCATTGCAAATGGAACCATCAATGATAATACGGATATTGATAGTGGGTGGACACTCGAAATGGCCATTCCATTTACAGCCATTTCAAGAATACAACGCCCCGCTACTCCTTCTTCAAATAAACCTTGGCGCATCAATTTTTCACGTGTGCAGTGGACACTTGAACCAGATGGAAAATCGTATCGAAAAAAATTAAATCAACATAACAAACCTATTTCAGAAAACAATTGGGTTTGGAATCCAACCGGTGTTGTTGATATGCATGTGCCTACTAAATGGGGCTATTTATATTTTAAAAAATAAATTTATTTTATGTCAAATAATCGTAGACAATTTTTAAAAAATAGTATTGGAACCGCTGCCGCTGCTGGCTTTGCCACTTTGCCGGCCATTGCAAATATGCCAGTAGATAGCACTATAAAGAACGGTAAAAATAAGCACTGGGTTTGGATCAATCCCAATCAAAAAGAGGAAGTTGCTGTGCTTAAAAAAAGATATAAAGCATATTATGATGCTGGCATTAGAGGCATTTTATTTGAAGCAGATAGTGAAAAACATTATACCGAAGCAAAAAATGCTGGACTAGAGGCGCACCGCTGGAATTGGACAATGAATAGAGGGGATGTGTTGAAACAACATCCAGAGTGGTCTGCTATTTCCCGTACTGGAGATTCATGTGTAAACAAGCCTCCTTACGTTGGTTATTACAAATGGTTATGTCCATCAAAACCAGAAGTGCAAGACTTTTTAAAAAATGAAGCAGACACTATTTTATCAAAAAAATATATTGATGGACTACATCTCGATTACATTCGTTTTTGTGATGTGGTGTTACCATTAAATTTATGGGATACATATAAATTAGATCAGCGCACCGAACTTCCTGCTTACGATTTTTGTTATTGCAAAACCTGTAGGGATGCCTATGCTGCTAAAACGGGTAACGATCCTTTGTCACTTCGTTATCCAGACGCGCAAGTATCTTGGCGATTGTTTAGATACAATGCCATTAATAATGTTGTAAATCAACTAGCCGTTGTAGCACATCAACACAATAAGAAAATTAGTGCAGCTGTTTTTCCAATGCCAGAACTTGCGCGCCGAATGGTGAGACAAGATTGGACCAATTGGAACTTGGATATGGTTTTCCCAATGATCTATCATGGATTTTATCAAGAGAAAGTTGCTTGGATTGGTGACGCCGTTGCAGAAGGCGTAAGATTCTTAAAAGACGGTGTGCCACTCTATGCTGGATTATTTTTATCGGACTTTAACAATCAATCTGAACTAGCTTCCGGTATTAAATATGCATTGGATAATAAGGCAGCTGGTATCTGCTTTTTTGGTGGTGTTACTGATGAAGTACTAGCTACCTTAAAACAAGCTAGTTCCTAACTTAAATAGATTCAAGCTAGAAATTGCCGTAAAATCGGTCAATATCGTTGTCTCCTTTACTGTCTTACAAATTTCTGTCACTGTATATTACAGATTATACCATTATGTAATGGCCCTCTAAAACTTTTTAGATGACATTTATCCGTATACGGGTATGTTTTTACATACACACAAATCGTAATACGACAAAGCATGATGTATAGGAGGGGGTTCTTACCCATAGTAATGGTTTTATTGTTGTTTGCCTGCAACAAAACAGAGCCCAAAAATTTACTTGAAATCAAGAAGGATTATTTGGTGGGTCGTGGCACTTCTTTGACCAGCTGGAAGTTAAATGGTCTAACCATTGATAGTATACCTCAGGTATTATCGGGAAGTCAGGTTGGTTATTTTAAAAAATATTTATCTACCAATCATTTTACGGATACGGATGGAGCAACTGGTGATTGGTCGCTTCCGGTAATAGATTCCTTAAAAGAAGTTTTTAAAAATTATCCATCTGGCATTATTGTACAACAAAGCGCTTATATCAGCTTTCTTAGTTACGATTCGCTTTCGCTCACTTATTTGTTAAACGGAAAAAAAGTCAATGCTAGGTTTAAAGCGGTTCGTTAGTATTTGCTTGACGCTCGTTTTTGCAAGTAAAGCTCAAACGCAAATAAGCATGCCTTATACTATGGGGGTAGTGGGCAACGCGGGTCAACCTGAAAATATATTTTCAGGTTCTATATTATTTGATAGTGAACGTTGTTTTTTACTATCTAATGGTGTTTCTACTGGTATACATGGCACAGCAAATTTATTTACCATTAATTGTGTGGTGTTGCCAACAGTTCAACCACTTCAACTAAAAGTGTATCCCAATCCTTTTGTCGAAAAAGTAAAGGTTACCTCTTATTCTGTATTTAATTATACTACAGCTGTCATGTACGATTTGCATTTATACAATGCGGCAGGTTTGCGTATTAAAAGCTTTACCACATCAATATATGGGCTGAGGTCTGGATATGAATTTTCAACTCTTTTTCTAGTTGCTGGTACCTACTACTTAAAAGTACAAGTAGGACAACTGCATATACAAACGTTAACATTAATAAAATCACAAAAGTTGCCATGAATGCGTATTCAAAAAAAATCATTTTTATCATTCTCATACAGTGCATGGCCTTGTTGATTCATGCACAAGTTTCAAAAGTACCAGACGGTATTTTGTTTCAAGCAATTGCGAAAGACCCCCAGGGTAATCCAGCAAAAGGAAGAACTATCTATATTAAAAACGCAATTATACAAAGTAATATTTCAGGTGCCCAAGTATATGTCGAGTCACATAAAATAGTAGCCTCTAGCGATGGTGTATTTACGATTGTGATTGGAAAGGGAATTAGGGTTGCTGGTCCAACTTCTATCAATAGTCTCGATTGGTCAAACGGGCCTTATTATTTAAATATCAAAGCAGCGATTGGGCCTACTGTTCCACTCACCAATTGGAATGTAGATGAGCATTACATTGATATGGGAACTTCTCAATTTTGGACAGTTCCGTTTGCTTTATTTGCAGCAAAAGTGGAAGGGTTTGATTTGAAATTAAATAGTACGGATACAGTCTCTATGCTAGCGCCTTACTTTAAAATATCAGATACTACTTGGTTGTTGAATAAAATCAATGCTAAACTAAAAAACTTAGATACCACTTTACTGTCAAATAGAACGAATAGCGAATTAAATACTATAGATACTGTTTCGTTATCTAATAGAATTAATCGTAAATTAAATAGTGCGGATACGAATGCATTGTATTTGCGTATCAATACAAAGTTAAGCATTTCAGATACTGCTGCAATGCTTAGCAATTATGCAAAAAAAAATGAGCTGAAAGATACCCTCTTTTTGTCAAATAGAATTCAGGCAAAGCTCAATGCTTCCGATACACTATCATTGTCGAAACGAATGGATAACAGCGAATGGATGCTCAACAAAACGAGTAAACTAATGCTTGATGGCAGTTCAGATGTCAAGTATCCTTCGGCAAGAGCCGTAAAACAGTATGTAGACTCTTCGATAGCCATTAATGTTTCAAGTAGTAATAGTTCAAATGTACATGTTGTAGATGCTTCGGCAACAGCAAAAGGGATTATTCAACTTGCAGGGGATTTAACAGGTACTGCGCAATATCCAATGATTGCATCATCTGCGATCACTACTACTAAATTAGCAACAGCTGCTGTTACCGATGATAAAATCGCGGCAGGAATTAGTGCATCAAAAGTAGGGCTACAAAATGTTAACAATACAACTGATCTAAACAAGCCAGTTAGTATTTTACAACAAGCTGCATTGAATACAAAACTTACCTCAACGGACACAGCGGCTATGCTAGCTCATTATGCAAAAACAGTGGACGTAAATAGTGCAATCGCAGCAAAGCTTGCCATAGGAGACACAGCGGCTATGCTAGCTCATTATGCAAAAACAACAGCGGTTAATAATGCTATTGCATTAAAGCTTGCTATTAGTGATACTGCCGCTATGTTAGATAGCAGAATTGCCCGAGATACTTCTTTTTTATCACAGCGAATTGATGCGAAGGTAGATCAAGTTAATAAGTCACTTGATATGAATGCAGATGCTAGTTCTGATATTAAATTTCCTTCTGTAAAAGCGGTTAAAAGTTATGTCGATTCATCGATGGTGGCAAACGCTGGAAGTAGTAATTCAAATAATGCTAATA
Source organism: uncultured Bacteroidota bacterium (assembly GCA_903958045.1). GTDB lineage: Bacteria > Bacteroidota > Bacteroidia > Chitinophagales > Chitinophagaceae > Sediminibacterium. The sequence goes on from CAJBRT010000158.1 coordinate 50,350, forward strand.
GTACTGTTACGGATGCAGATGCTAGCACAAAAGGGGTTCTAAAATTAGCTGGTGATTTGTCTGGTACAGCTGCTATTCCGATGGTTGCTATTGGTGCAATAACCACTGAGAAACTTGGAACCAATGCGGTTACTGATGCTAAAATTGCAACTGGTATTAGTGCTACAAAAGTTGGGTTAGGTAATGTAGATAACACCAATGATCTAGATAAACCAATTAGTAGTTTAACGCAGACTGCCCTTGATCTAAAGTTTTCTAATGTACAAGGACAGGCGCTCATTACCGCTGTTGCAGAAAAACTAAATATATTGGATACAAGCGCAATGCTATCTTCTAGATTTAGTAGAGATACTGCTAGTCTTTCGAATAGAATTTATCAAAAAGTAAATCTTGCTGATAGTGGCATTGTATATGCGACGCCATTCCAAATTGTTGCAAGTTCATTTGATTCAACATCATTAAGTGACCGTATCAATTTAAAATATGATGCAGTCAATGGAGATATTTTGTTTAATCGAATCAATACCAAGCTAAATGCAGTTGATACTGGATATTTAAGCAATCGGATCAATTTAAAATTAAATTTTGCAGATAGTATGTATAGTTATGTAACGCCTACTCGGTTACTAAATGCAGCTACCGATACCACTCAATTGTCAAATAGAATTGATGAAAAAATTAGCATAGCTGATACTGCGCGCATGTTACGTGATTATGCGTTGAAGGCAGGATTAAGTACGTTGGCAACTACTGGCAATTACAATGATTTAATCAATAAGCCAACAATAAATAACAATAGCGGTGCGGTTAACTCTGTAAATACACTTATTGGCGACGTGGTCATTGATAAATCCAGTATTCATTTAGGAAATGTTGATAATACGAGTGATGCTAATAAGCCCATATCATTTTTAACCAATAATGCATTAATTGGTAAGATTGATGCAAGCCTTATAAATGCACCTAATGGGGTGGCTGGCCTTGACGCAAATACAAAAATTCCAACGTCTCTATTACCCCCTATTTCATTTACTGCTATTTCTGTTGTTGCCAATGCTGCTGAAATGCAGGCCCTTGGAACTGCTTCTGTTAAAGGGACAGTTTGTGTTAGAACCGATGTTTCAAAGTCATATGTTTTAAACACAGATTATTCTGGTAGTTTGTCCGATTGGGTAGAACTATTAACACCAGGTGCGCCTGTTCAGAGTGTGAACGGCAGTATTGGCGTAGTGAATTTAAAAACAAATAATATTGGAGAACTCACCAATTTATATTTTACAGAAGCCCGTGCTAGGGCTGCACTAAGTGTAAATGCACCCGTTTTATTGAATCCGTCAACAGGTGTGTTTAGTGTTGATACAGGTAATAGTGTAAGTAGTGTAGCCACTAAATGGAATGTTCTGCAACAAACCATCGCTTCCACTTCTGGCCTTGCTTCAAAAGTGAATATTGCCGATACGTCTAACATGCTGTATCCATATGCTAAAAATTATCAGCTCGTAAATGGATTGGCCACTAAATTAAGTATTGTAGATACGTCTTACATGTTAAGTCAGCGCATTGGAAGAGATACGTTGGCCTTATCAAACAGGATCAATGCTAAACTTTCTTTAAATGATACTTCACTCATGCTGAGTAATAGAATTGCACGTGATACTATTTTGCTTTCTGAAAGAATTTCTAGTAAAGTGTCAATAGCGGATACTTCTGTTATGCTCAGTTCTAGATTTGCAAGAGATACGGCAGCACTTTCAAATAGAATTAATCTCAAACTAAATATTGCTGATACTGCTTTAATGATGTCTAAAAGATTCGGTAGAGACACAGTCGCGCTTTCTAATAGAATTAATTTGAAATTAAATACTGCTGATACTGCTGCTATGCTCACTAATTATTTAGCAAGTATTCATTCAAAAGAAAACGCAATCAATAAATCTGTGGATACTAGTTTGGGAGGTCTAAATCCAAGTAATATTTTATTTCCAACGCAACTCGCTGTAAAAAAATATGTTGAAAACAATGCAGCCACCATTGCTTCTGGTGCTAGTGGAAGTGGAACAGTGGTTGATGCAACTACTACAACCAAAGGTAAACTGCAATTAGCTGGAGATTTAGGAGGAACTGCCGCTAGTCCACAAGTGCTTTCGGTAGGGGGTATTTTAAAAGATGATATTGCAACTGGCCTCAATTTAATGAATGCAGCAACACCTAATAATATTGTAAATTATATTGTGCGCAGAAGTCCCATTGGAGATTTTTCGGGAAGTACGATTACTGCCAATACATTTAGAGGAAATATTGTTGGTAATGTTACAGGTAATGTAACAGGTAATCTTACCGGTATTGTTACGGGTTCACTAATAGGCAATGCAACCAATGTTTCTGGTATTGTGGCATTAGCAAATGGAGGAACTGGGGCAAACTCTGCCACTGCTGCTAAAACAAATTTAGGGCTTGGCAATATCGATAACACATCTGATGTAAATAAACCAGTGAGTACTGCACAGCAAGCAGCACTTGATTTAAAAGCAAATTTAGCTTCTCCAACATTTACAGGACTTGTGGTTTTACCAACCGGTACAACTGGTGTTACCCAAGCTTTAAATGATAACAGTAACAAACTAGCTACAACTGCATATGTTGCAAGTGCCATGGCAGATGCATCTGGAACCATTACAAATTCGGTGGCAGATGCTACTACAACAAGTAAGGGTAAAATTTTATTAGCTGGTGATTTAGGAGGAACAGCTTCTATTCCAATAGTAATGAGTATTGGTGGCATCAATAAAGATAATATTGCTGCTGCAGCCATATTATCTAATACAGCTACTGCACAAAACACTGCGAGTACGATTGTAAAAAGAGACGCATCTGGTAATTTTATTGCGGGCAGCATTACTTCAAATTTGATTGGAAATGTTACAGGGAATGTAACGGGGGATCTTACTGGTATTGTTACCGGTTCGCTAATAGGCAATGCTACCAACGTTTCTGGCGTAGTAGCGGTTGCTAATGGTGGTACAGGTGCAAGCGACGCAAGTAATGCGAGAATTAATGTAGGTCTGGGAAATATCAATAACACTTCTGATGTAAATAAGCCTGTGAGTACTGCACAGCAAACAGCACTTGATTTAAAAGCAAATTTGGCTTCTCCAACATTTACAGGACTAGTAGTTTTGCCAACAGGTGCCACAGCTGTCACACAAAATTTAAATGACAACACTACAAAATTAGCAACCACGGCCTATGTTGCAAATGCACTCGCCGATGCATCAGGGTCTATTACAAATTCAGTGGCTGATGCGACCACGGGTTCAAAAGGAAAAATTATGTTGGCTGGTGATTTAGGCGGAACTGCAACAGCACCCGAAGTTTTATCTGTTGGAACAGTAACAAAGAGTCAAATAGTTGCAGCTACTACACTTGTAAATACAGCTACGAGTGCTGGAACCGCTAATACAATTGTAGCAAGAGATGTAAACGGTTCTTTTGCTGGAAATTTATTGGGTAATGCAACCAATGTATCAGGTGTGGTAGCCATTGCTAATGGAGGTACAGGTGTTACTTCAATTGTAGCAATAAAAAATACATTAGGTTTAAATAATGTAGATAACACAAGTGATATCAATAAACCTATTAGTAGCTTAACGCAAACTGCACTGAATTTAAAAGTTAACACATCATCAATAGCAGTAGCCAATGGTGTTGCAAGTTTAGATGCTAATGGTAGAGTGCCACAGATTCAACTTCCGTCTTTTGCAATTACATCGGTAAGTGTTGTAAATAGTAGTGCCAATATGCTTGCGCTAACAGGATTATCTGTTGGGTCTGTAGCTGTGCGAACAGATAATGCAACCAATTATATTTTAACGGCACTGCCGGCAAGTACGCTTGCCAACTGGGTTAGTTTTTCACCAGCTGCAACCAATGTACAATCTGTAAATGGCGTAACTGGTGCAGTAGCATTAACGGGTGCTGCAAATAGAATTTCTATTGCGTCTAATGTTTTTGATATTGCAAGTACCTATGTTGGTCAAAGTTCAATTACTACATTAGGCACTATTGGAACAGGTATTTGGAACGGAACAACAATCGCTATCAATAAAGGTGGAACAGGTGCTACAACTGCTAATGATGGCTTTAACGCATTAGCACCTGCACAATCAGGCCATACTGGGAAATTTTTAATAACCAATGGAACTAGTACAAGTTGGGCAAGCATTAGTAGTGCGGGCGGTTGGAGTACCACTGGCAATAGTGGTACTATAGACGGCACTAATTTTTTTGGTACAACAGATGCGCAACCATTAAATGTACAGGTGGGTGGTATTGTATCAGGCAGGTTTGATGTGAACGCGGTGTCAGGGCAATCGACACTTGGTTATGGAGCGGGTTATTCATTAGTACGTAACCTGACTAATAGTTATGGCACAAAAAATACGGGTTTTGGTTACCAGGCTTTTTATAACACAACGGCAGGTAATGAGAACACAGCGGTGGGTTATCAG
>CAJBRT010000159.1 GCA_903958045.1 uncultured Bacteroidota bacterium
TAAATATATTGGTAAAGATTACGGTAAAATTACTTCTACGCCACATGGCAACACCCTCACCACAGAAATGGCAAAGGCTGCTGTGATTGCCGAAAAATTAGGACAAACTGGCAACACCGATATGCTTACCGTAAGTTATTCTTCACCCGATTATATTGGTCATTCTTTTGGACCTAACTCATGGGAAAATGTAGATGATTATGTTAGACTTGACGAAGAACTAGGTAAGTTTTTTGCTTTTTTAGATGCACAAGTTGGAAGTGGACAGTACACGGTATTTTTAACCGCAGATCATGCTGTGGCGCATGTTCCAGGCTTTATGACTGAAAACAAATTACCTGGTGGAACGGTAAATGATGCGGGTATTCAAAAAGAAATGAACGCTCAATTAAAAGCAAAATATGGTATCGATAATTTAGTAGTGAGTATGTACAATTATCAAGTGCATTTAAACCACGTTAAATTAGATTCTGCTAAAATTGATGACGCTCCCATTAAAAACTGGATTGCTAGTTACATGAAAAAAAATGAAGCGGTTGCCAATGCGTTTCCAACTTCCGAAATCATGACAACGCCTATAAATAAAACACTTCGTGAAATGCTAGCGAATGGTTTTTATCCGCGCAGAAGTGGCGATGTTCAAATCATTTTTAAACCAGGCTATATCGATGGTGGCAACACTGGAACTACGCATGGTTTATGGTATCCTTACGATGCGCATATTCCACTATTATGGTATGGTTATGGTATCAATAAAGGAAGCTCACACAAAGAAACCTACATGACGGATATTGCAGTTACACTGGCTGCACTTTTAAAAGTACAAATGCCAAATGGTGCAGTAGGAAAAGTAATTGAAGAAGTGATTAAGAAATAAATTGTTGATGCAGGGCAAGCACCTGCGGAATCAGTAACGCTTTTTCGTTGTTGTCAAGCACAATAGTACAACGCTCCATTTTTTGAGTATCGTCTAATTGATGCCTCATGCGCATTAAAACTTCTTCGCGCGTAACATGGTCTCTTTCCATCACCCTAGCTATGCGCAAATCTTCTGGTGCAGTAACGCCAATGATAAAATCGAGTCCAACATTTGTTCCAGCTTCAAATAATAAAGCGGCTTCTTTTACAATGTAGGGAGCGCCCTCCGCCTCCCAGTGTTTGGCCCATGCATTAGCGGCACTAATGGTTGCGGGATGCACTAGGGCATTGAGTTTTGCGAGCTGGTCTGGGTTATTAAAAACAAGGGTTGCTAAATATTTTCTATCTAGCAACCCGTTCGTATAGGTTTCTGATCCAAATGCGTCGATGATTTGTTCGCGCAATTGAGGATCCGAATTCAATATGTTTTTTGCAGTGGTATCGGCGTCAAAAACAGGTACGCCCAGTACTTTAAAAATACCTGCTACCGTTGATTTACCGGCACCAATGCTTCCTGTAATGCCAATTTTAAGCATTTGCTTTCGCAATCGCTAAAGTCCAATCCATGCTAATAGAAGACTTTTCAATTTTAAGGTAGCTACCAGGGCTAACTTCTAATTGAAGCGTTCCATCTTCATTGATTTTATTGATAGAGCCGTGTATACCAGCGATGGTAACAATACGATCACCTTTTTGCATGTTATCAATAAATTTCTTTTGGTCTTTTGCTTTTTTAGCTTGCGGGCGAATCATAAATAACCAGAAAACTAAAATAATGGCACCCATCATTACTAATTGTACCATACCGCCTCCACCTTGTTGTGGATTACCTGCTAACAATACTAGATTTAAACTGTTCATCTCTATTTTTTTTTGTTATTTGAAGCATTAAAATTAACCTTTTGAATCTTACCAGACTCGGTTAATTCTTTATGAATATTATCTAAAATTCCGTTTACAAATTGACCACTTTGTGCGGTACTATAATCCTTTGCTAAATCAATATACTCATTTATGGTTACTTTGGTAGGAATGGTTTCAAAAAATAACAATTCACAAACCCCCATACGCATCAAAATCATATCCAGTAGGGCAATACGCTCTGCATCCCAGTTTTTTAATTTAGGCTTAATTAAGTCTGCGGCAACTTGTTTTTTATCGATGGTCGTTTCTAGCAAGGCTTGTGCAAACTGCCATTTTTCGGCGCCCACCATTTCTAATACATTAACTCCGGCCGGTTTTTGAATGTAATTTAATACCAACTGCTCCATCATTTCTGCATCATCGTCCCAGTTATGAAACACTTCTTCGATATGCTCAATAAAACCTTCATTTGGAAGCATGAGGTTGGTGAAAATAAACTTGATAATTTCTTTTTCCTTGGCCTTGTCTCTGGTGTCGCTAGCCGTGTATAACTGATAAATATCGGACTCCGCTAAAGCATCAAAAGTCTTTTTTAGGAGGTCTTTTGAAATGGTATGTTGGGGCTTAAAAGCCTCTAAGGCTTCTTTAAATGTTTCACTTTCGATGATTTCCCATAGTAGTGAGTTACCCGCAATTTTAGTGTTTACGTTTAAATCGTCGTTGGAAGGAAGGTTACGCGCAGCACGGTTAAAGGCACTGGTTTCGGCGTAGCGGGCTACTTCGGTAATAAAATAAAGGAGGTATACGAATAGCTCATTACTCAGATCTAGCTGTTTTTTAAGCACTTGCACCGGTTTTGGCAGCTTGGCTCCTTCATCTGCAGTTTCTATTATATAGAGGAGCTGCATCACTTTCACACGAATATTTCTTCTACTTATCATCTGGTAAGAACTTATTTGGGTGGGCAAATGTAGAAAGAAATTGCCCACAAACCGCCTAAAAATGAAAATTTGACACTTGTAAACCAAAACTTACTGCATCTTTGCTGCCCGTTCTGACAGGCTTTCGCCATTTTAGGTCGACTTACAGGGTAATCCCTGAAATTTTGACCTAGCACACCCCTTGGCATAATAATAGATGAACAGGTACTGTTCTGGTTAACGATATACGTTTAGGAACAGATTTTTTAACTCAAACATTAAAAAACAAATACGGTATGGCTAAGAAATTAAGCGTGACGCCCTTACACGACAGAGTAATTGTAAAGGCTGCTGCTGCAGAAGAAAAAACTGCTGGCGGAATCATTATCCCTGACACAGCTAAAGAAAAACCACAACGTGGCGTAGTAGTTGCTGTTGGAACTGGTAAAAAAGATGAACCAATGACTGTTAAAGTTGGTGACAATGTACTTTATGGCAAATATGCTGGTACAGAAATCCAAATCGAAGGTCAAGACCTTCTTATCATGCGTGAAAGTGATTTACTCGCAATCGTATAATATTCATTCGTAAAATTAAATTGTTATATACATGGCAAAGCAAATTTTCTTCGATATCGAAGCAAGAAATAAAATGAAAAAAGGTGTTGACACTCTCGCCAACGCTGTTAAAGTAACCCTAGGTCCAAAAGGTCGTAACGTGGTTATTGAGAAAAAATTTGGTGCTCCTTCTGTTACCAAAGATGGTGTGTCTGTTGCAAAAGAAATTGAACTAGAAGACGCTATCGAAAACATGGGCGCTCAAATGGTTAAAGAAGTAGCAAGCAAAACAGCTGATATTGCTGGTGATGGTACTACTACTGCAACTGTGTTAGCGCAAGCGATCATTTCTGAAGGTTTAAAAAACGTTGCTGCTGGTGCAAATCCAATGGATTTAAAGCGTGGTATTGATAAGGCTGTTGCAAAAGTTATTGAAAACTTAAGAGCACAGTCGCAAGCGGTTGGTAACGATTCTAAAAAAATTGAACAAGTTGCAACCATCTCTGCAAACAGCGATAGTGAAATTGGAAAGTTAATTGCAACTGCAATGGCTAAAGTAGGTAAAGAAGGCGTGATTACTGTAGAAGAAGCAAAAGGTACTGATACAACCGTAGATGTTGTAGAAGGTATGCAATTTGATCGTGGATATATCTCTCCATACTTCGTTACCAACAGCGAAAAAATGGAAGCAGAAATTCAAAATCCATACATCTTAATTTATGACAAAAAGATTTCTGCAATGAAAGACATTCTTCATATTTTGGAGAAAGTAGCTCAAAGCGGTCGTCCTCTTGTTATCATCGCCGAAGATTTAGAAGGTGAAGCACTTGCTACACTTGTGGTAAATAAATTACGTGGCACTATTAAAGTGGCTGCTGTTAAAGCACCAGGTTTTGGTGATCGCCGAAAAGAAATGCTAACGGATATCGCCATCTTAACTGCTGGTACTGTTATCAGTGAAGAGCAAGGCTTTAAATTAGAAAATGCAGACCTTACTTATTTAGGTCAAGCATCTTCTGTTACTATCGACAAAGACAACACTGTTATTGTTGGTGGTAAAGGTAAAAAAGCAGATATCACTGCTCGTGTAAACCAAATTAAAGCACAAATCGAAAATACAACTTCAGACTACGATCGCGAAAAATTACAAGAGCGTTTAGCGAAATTAAGTGGTGGTGTTGCCGTATTATATGTAGGTGCTGCTACCGAAGTTGAAATGAAAGAAAAGAAAGACCGCGTAGACGATGCACTACACGCTACACGTGCAGCTGTTGAAGAAGGTATCGTTCCTGGTGGTGGAGTTGCTTATATCCGTGCAGTAGAAAGTTTAGAAAAATTAAAAGGTGCAAACGAAGATGAAGCAACGGGTATTCAAATTGTAAAAAGAGCAATCGAAGAACCACTTCGTCAAATCGTTATCAATAGCGGTATTGAAGGTTCTATCGTTGTACAAAAAATTAAAGAAGGCAAAGGTGACTTTGGTTTCAATGCACGCACTGAGGTTTACGAAAACCTATTTAAAGCGGGTGTAATTGATCCAACTAAAGTAACACGTGTTGCATTAGAAAACGCTGCATCTATCGCTGCTATGTTGTTAACAACAGAGTGTGTAATTGCAGACAAACCAAAACCTGAAGCAGCTGCTGGCCATTCTCATGGCGCACCTGATATGGGTGGTATGGGTTACTAATACAATAAGCTTACATGATAAAAAGTCTCGCATCAATTATAGGTGCGAGACTTTTTTTATGCAAAACATTTTTGAAGTGCATCTGCAAATGCGTGCGGAGCATACCCTAGCTCATGTACCGCTTTATCGATTTTTAATCCAGAGCGCTGGGCTCTTTTAACCGGTTCTGGAAAGGTACTAGCTGTAACGGGTTCAATTAAACCTAATGGCAGGTTCAAATGTTTGGCTACCGCTACTGCCATATCATAGGGCGATACAATATCTTTTCCTGCCAAATGAAAAGTACCAGGTACCTGGTCTTGTATAATTTTTTGGATGCCCCAACATAAATCACCAATATACGTGGGTGTGCGGGCCTGATCGGTTACTACTTTAATTGGCTCACCATTATTTAATTTACCAGCCACCCATTGTATAAAACTAGGCCGCAGGTTTTCCCAAACAGGGCCGTACATAAATACAGGGCGTACAATGGTTGTTTTTATGGAAGCAGCATTTACGAGTGCTTCGGCTTCTAGTTTAGAAGCGCCATATAAGTTAAGTGGCGAAGGAATATCGTCCTCGGCGTGAGGGCCGTTTTCTCCAAAAATAAAATCGGTACTGAGGTATACAAAATGATTGGCTCCCACTTTTGTAGCCGCATCCAATAAATGCTGCGTAGCTGTTATATTGTTGGCTGTGCAAAGGTCAGGGTTAGCGGCACACTCGTCTGGCTTACTCATGGCAGCGGTGTGAATAACTGCGCCTGGCCTCGTTAAATCAAACAAATTTTCAACATTCCTAACGTCTGTTAGCTCACAATTATAGTAAGTTAAATTATCATATGAAGGTAGTTTAGACGCATTACGGGAGGTGGCAATCACCTCAAAGCCTTTACCAACAAGGGTTTTAACTAAATGCTGGCCAGTAAACCCATTGGCGCCTGTTACGAGTACTTTCATAGTACAAGTTTACACATTTTTAAAGCACTGTTTATCAAATTGTAAAAACGGTTTCAAATGCTTATTTTCGTATCTCGTCTTCGTTAGACACCCATTTACAACTGAGGCCCAGTAAGTTAAGGCCAACAATAAAGCAGAGAAAATGTCTACTAAAAAAGTAACAAAAATTGGCGTATTAACTTCTGGAGGAGATGCCCCTGGTATGAACGCAGCCATTAGAGCCGTTGTAAGAACCGCTATCTATCATGGCATAGAAGTATACGGTATCGTAAGAGGTTACAATGGTATGGTGGAGGGTGATATTTTTAAAATGGATTCAAAATCGGTAGCCAATATTATTCAGCGCGGTGGAACCATTTTAAAAACGGCGCGCAGTGCTGCATTTTTTGAACCAGAAGGACGACAAAAAGCCTACAACAATCTCAAAAAGTTTGGTATCAATGGACTTGTCATTATTGGTGGAGACGGTAGCTTTAAAGGCGCACAAAAATTTAGCAACGAATTTGATATCCCATGCATTGGTTTACCGGGAACGATCGATAAAGACATTGCAGGTTCCGATTTTACCATTGGATTTGATACCGCTGTAAACACTGCGGTAGAAGCCATCGATAAAATTAGAGATACCGCCGATGCCCACGACCGCTTATTTGTAGTAGAAGTGATGGGTAGAGACGCCGGATACATTGCACTGCACAGTGGTATTGCTACCGGTGCCGAAAATATTTTGATTCCTGAAACCAAAACGGATATTGAAGAACTGATTGCGTCTTTAACAGAAAAAGAAAAGCGCAAAAAATTAGTGAATTTAGTAGTGGTGGCAGAAGGAGATGAATTAGGTGGCGCGAATGAAATTGGAGCGATTATGAAAACGCGTTTACCCAACGCCGATATCAGAATTTGTATATTAGGACATATTCAAAGAGGTGGCGCACCTAGTTGTTTAGACCGTTTAATAGCAAGCCGTATGGGCTTTCATGCTGTTGAATGTTTAATAGAAGGTCGCAACAATGTAATGGTGGGTATTGTAAACAACAAAGTACATTATACCCCACTAGACAACGCCGTAAAAGCAAAACAAAAAATATCGCAAGACTGGTTTAAGATTGTAAAAATACTAGCTAGTTAA
>CAJBRT010000160.1 GCA_903958045.1 uncultured Bacteroidota bacterium
CCATTGGTCACGTTGACCACGGTAAAACCACCTTAACTGCTGCCATCACATCGCTTTTGGCTAAAAAGGGCATGGGTAACGTTGCAAAAAAATATGATGAAATCGATGGTGCTCCTGAAGAAAGAGAGCGTGGTATTACCATTAATACTGCACACGTAGAATATCAAACCGATAATCGTCACTATGCACACGTTGACTGTCCAGGTCACGCTGACTATGTAAAGAATATGATTACAGGTGCTGCACAAATGGATGGTGCCATCCTAGTAGTTGCTGCAACTGATGGTCCGATGCCACAAACCAAAGAGCACATCCTTTTGGCTCGTCAGGTAGGTGTACCTCGTATCGTTGTTTTCATGAACAAAGTAGACTTAGTAGATGATGCTGAATTATTAGAACTAGTTGAAATGGAAATCCGTGAGTTATTAACTTCATACGGTTTTGATGGTGACAACACCCCAATTATTCAAGGTTCTGCTACCGGCGCGCTTTCTGAAGATCCAAAATGGGTTGGTAAGATTGACGAATTAATGGAAGCAGTTGACACTTATATTCCTCTTCCTCCACGTCCAGTTGATATGGCGTTCCTTATGTCAGTAGAGGATGTATTCTCGATCACAGGTCGTGGTACAGTTGCTACTGGTCGTATTGAGCGTGGTATCATTAAAGTAGGTGAAGGTGTTGAAATCGTTGGTTTGATGGATGCTCCTCTTACTTCTACTGTAACGGGTGTTGAGATGTTCAAAAAATTACTTGACGAAGGTCAAGCTGGTGATAACGCAGGTTTATTATTACGTGGTATTGAGAAAAAAGATATCCGTCGTGGTATGGTAATCTGTAAGCCAGGTTCTATTACTCCGCACACTGAATTTAAAGGTGAGGTGTACGTTTTATCAAAAGAAGAAGGTGGACGTCATACTCCATTCTTTAACAAATACCGTCCTCAATTCTATTTCCGTACAACAGACGTAACTGGTGAGTGTACACTTCCAGCTGGTACAGAAATGGTTATGCCTGGTGATAACACCAACTTAACTGTTAAATTAATCCAACCTATCGCAATGGAAAAGGGTCTTAAGTTTGCGATTCGTGAAGGTGGTAGAACAGTAGGTGCAGGTCAGGTAACTGAAATCATCAAATAAGCTCAAAGCGAAAGCTTTTAGCTGCAAGCAAATAGATTTTATTATATTTGCAAATAATTCTAAAAGCTGTTCCGCTACAAACGGAATAGCTTTTAGCTTTATACGGGCATGGTGCAACGGTAGCATACGGGTCTCCAAAACCTTTGATCTGGGTTCGAATCCTAGTGCCCGTGCTAAGTTTTTATTTTTTTAAAATTATTAATTTGTTCTCATGAACAAGATCACAACTTACTTCAAAGAAAGTTACAATGAGTTACTAGAAAAAGTGACCTGGCCAACTTGGAATCAGTTGCAACAAAGTACGGTTATTGTACTTGTCGCTACTGTGATCATTACCGCAATGGTGTGGGTTATGGACTTTTCAAGCAACCAATTGCTGAAGTTGATTTATTCATTATTCAAGTAATCTAATCATGGAAGCATTAACAGATATTACAACGCCTGAAACCCCTGCGGTAGCTAAGCCAGAAACAAAATGGTATGTGCTTCGTGTAGTGAGTGGGAAGGAGCGTAAAATCAAAGAGTATCTAGATAAAGATATTTTAAGAAGTGGTTGGCAAGATCTCATCAAGCAGATCTTTTTACCGATGGAAAAAGTGTACAAAGTGCAAAACGGTAAAAAAGTAATGCGCGAAAAAAACTATTTTCCTGGTTATGTGATGATCGAAGTGATGGACGGAAAATTAAACGATGATATGGTGATGCACATTAGCAATATCACCAACGTAATGCACTTTTTAACGGATGGTAAGGGATCTAAAGGAAACATTATTTCTTTACGTAAAAGTGAAGTCAATAAAATGTTAGGTAAGGTGGATGAAATGAATGATATGGGTGGAAGCATCAGCGAACCGTTCATTTTAGGTGAAACCATCAAAATTATTGAAGGTCCTTTCAACGACTTTAATGGTGTAATCGAAGAAGTAAACGAAGAGAAGAAAAAGCTAAAAGTGACCGTTAAAATCTTTGGCCGTTCTACACCAGTAGAATTAAGCTACATGCAAGTTGAAAAAATAAGCTAATTAGGTTTCTAACGAACTGATAATGAATGTAATAAGGGCTAACCGGTGGGTAGCCCTTATTTTTTTGAAATTCCCTTGTTTTTTTGCTATTTAATTGTACCTTTGCTGCCCCAAAAGTTCTTTTTACGAAGAATGATTGACTTTGGGAGTAGGGCCATAATAAATGGCACTACGCTATAACCAATTAAATCAAAAAAAAAATGGCTAAAGAAATCACAGGCTATGTAAAGCTGCAGGTTAAAGGCGGTCAAGCCAACCCTGCACCTCCAGTAGGTCCGGCCCTTGGTTCTAAGGGTGTAAACATCATGGAGTTCTGTAAGCAGTTTAATGCTAGAACTCAAGACAAACAAGGAAAAGTTGTTCCTGTTTTAATTACTGTCTACGCAGACAAGTCTTTCGACTTTATCATCAAAACTGCACCAGCACCTGTACAATTAATGGAAGCTGCTAAAATCCAAAAAGGATCTAAAGAAAGCAACCGTCAAAAAGTGGGTAAAGTTACCTGGGCGCAAGTAGAAGAAATCGCAAAAGACAAGATGGCTGACTTAAATGCATTTACCCTTCACAGTGCAATGAGCATGGTGGCAGGTACTGCACGTAGTATGGGTATCACAGTAGATGGACAAGCTCCTTGGGAAAATTAATTTATTCACCTTCAATTATTAAAAAATGTCACTTACTAAAAAAAGAAAAGTAGCAGTTACAAAGGTGGATAAAAACAAATCTTATTCCCTTAAAGAAGCGTCTACACTTGTAAAAGAAATTAACTGTACAAAATTTGATAGCTCTGTAGATTTACACATTCGTTTAGGTGTAGATCCTAAAAAAGCAGACCAACAAGTTAGAGGTACTGTATCATTACCACACGGTACTGGTAAAACAAAAAAAGTATTGGTTCTTTGTACTCCAGATAAAGAAGCATCCGCTAAAGAAGCAGGTGCTGATTATGTGGGTCTTGATGAATTTATTGCAAAGATCGAAAGCGGTTGGGTTGATATGGATGTAATCATTGCAACACCAGCAGTCATGCCTAAGATTGGTAAATTAGGTAAAGTATTAGGTCCACGTAACTTAATGCCAAACCCTAAAACAGGTACTGTTACAAACGATGTAGCAGCAGCTGTTAATGAAGTTAAAGGTGGTAAAATTGCTTTCAAGGTAGATAAAGCAGGTATTGTTCATGCTTCAATTGGACGTATCTCTTTTGCACCAGATAAGCTTGCCGAAAATAGCACTGAGTTAATCAACGCTATTATTAAGTTAAAGCCATCTTCTTCAAAAGGAACTTACATCAAAGGTGTAAGCATGGCTAGCACCATGAGTCCTGGCATTATGTTAGACACAAAATCATTAATGAACTAATTCCTGGTGATTTCTATTTTCTAGAAAAATGACCCGGGTTTTTAAAAAAGATCAGACATGACAAAAGATCAAAAAAATGAAGTGATTGAGGTTCTTAAACAAAAGTTCACTCAATACAATAACTTCTATATTACCGATACCGAATCTTTATCTGTAGAGCAGGTTTCTGCACTTCGTCGTACTTGTTTTGATAAGCAAGTAGAAATGAAAGTTGCTAAAAACACGCTTATCCGTAAAGCATTAGAAGCTATCGATGCAGAAAAATATGCAGCAGTATATCCAGCATTAAATAATGTAACTGCACTTATGTTTTCTGAAAATCCTAAAGATCCAGCTGTTATTATCAGCGCGTTCAGAAAGGGTGGAGACAAGCCTCAATTAAAAGCTGCTTTTATCAATGGAGATGTTTACTCTGGTGATAACACACTTAAGGCGTTAACGCAAATCAAAACTAAAAACGAACTTATTGGTGAAGTTCTTGGATTATTACAATCTCCGGCTAAGCGCGTAATAGCTGCTTTATTAAACCACGCCGAAAATGGTAGTTCAAAAACAGAAACTGAAGTTGTTGCTGCATCTGTAGAAGTTGCTGTAGAAGAAGCTGCTGCACCAGTTGCAGAAGCGGCTCCAGAAGCTCCGGCGGCAGAAGCACCAGCTGCAGAATAATAAGTAGCGTAAAAATATCCCAGGCCTGAGGGACAATAAAGGCAAATTTTTTTAAACCCTCCGCCGGACTTGTAACAAAGTATGAAGGCGGAAAAAATTTAAATCAAATGGCAGACGTTAAAGCATTAGCCGAACAATTAGTAGGCTTAACAGTAAAAGAAGTACAAGAATTAGCTGATGTATTAAAAGCTGATTACGGTATTGAACCAGCTGCTGCTGCGGTTGTAATGAGCGCAGGTGATGGTGGCGGAGCTGCTGCTGCAGAAGAGAAAACATCTTTTGATGTAATCTTAGTAAGCGGTGGTGCTAGCAAATTAGGCGTAGTTAAAATCGTAAAAGAATTAACTGGCTTAGGACTTAAAGAAGCAAAAGATCTAGTTGACGGTGCACCAAAACCTGTTAAAGAAGGTGTTTCTAAGGCAGAAGCTGACGATATCGTAGCTAAGCTTAAGGAAGCAGGTGCTGAAGTAGAAGTAAAGTAATTTACGGCTAATTCTAGTCCAATACATTCCAAAAAAAGCGGTTTCAACCTTGTTGAAACCGCTTTTTTTATGCCATCTTGCTATATTTTTCTCGAACTTCGCTGAATTTTAACAAAATTCTTTTTTCAATTTTATATTGATAATCAATATTTTACGATAAATCTTACAAAATTTAAGCCATTTTTCATGACAGGCTGACTTTTGCGGTAAAAATTATTGATTTTTTGGACATTTTGGTCCAGTATTTGTTTGTTTCCTGCCCCTCATTTCGTACCTTTGCCATCCTTAAATTGGGATACTTGTCTCAATATTTTTTGTATTTAAACCGGTTTTATATACATGTCTACAACAATTTTGAACAACAGGGTCAACTTTGGTAAAACAAAGCACTTGGCAGAAACGCCAGACTTACTTGACATTCAGTTAGAGTCATTTAGAGAATTTTTTCAGTTAGAAACAACACCCGATCGCAGAAATGTGGAAGGTTTGTTCCGTGTGTTTAAGGAAAATTTTCCAATCACAGACACGCGTAACATTTTCGTACTAGAGTTCCTAGATTATTTTATTGATCCACCACGTTACACACTTGATGAGTGTATGGAGCGCGGATTAACATATGCAGTTCCATTAAAAGCTAAACTACGTTTAAGCTGTAATGATGAAGAGCACGTGGATTTCCAAACCATCGTACAGGATGTATTCCTCGGAAACATTCCTTACATGACACCACGCGGTACGTTTGTAATTAATGGTGCTGAGCGTGTTATTGTTTCTCAGTTACACCGTTCACCTGGTGTATTCTTTGGACAATCAGTTCACCCGAACGGAACAAAAATTTATTCTGCTCGTGTTATTCCTTTTAAAGGTGCATGGATGGAATTTGCTACAGACATCAACAATGTGATGTATGCATATATCGATCGTAAGAAAAAGTTCCCTGTAACTACTTTGTTACGTTCTATTGGTTTTGAAACAGACAAAGACATTCTAGAATTATTTGGAATGGCTGATGAAATCAAAGCCGATAAAAAATCATTAGCCAATCAAGTTGGTCGCAAATTAGCTGCACGTGTTTTAAGAACATGGGTAGAAGATTTTGTGGATGAAGATTCAGGTGAAGTAGTGAGCATCGAGCGTAACGAAATTGTTATGGAGCGTGACACTGTTTTAGATGAAGCTGCTATCGCAACGATTGTTGAGATGGATGTGAAGAGTGTCTTTATTCAAAAAGAAGAATTTGGTGGTGATTATGCAATCATCTACAACACATTAAA
>CAJBRT010000161.1 GCA_903958045.1 uncultured Bacteroidota bacterium
ATCCAAAATAATAAGGTTTGGATTTTGTAGCATCATACGGCTTACCATACAACGCACTTTTTCTCCACCACTTAATACATTGGTTTTTTTCATGATATCGTCTCCACTAAACAACATCTTTCCTAAAAAGCCCCTAATAAACGGCTCATCGGCGTCTGTTACATGAGATGGAACAAATTGTCTTAACCAGTCCATAAGGGTTAAACCTTCCGTAAAAAATTCTCCATTTTCTACGGGTAAATATGCTTTTGTGATGGTAGTACCCCACTCAAACTTGCCTGCATCCGGAACCGTAATTTCATTGATGGCATCAAAGAAATGCGTAACCGCAGATGGATCCTTACTGATGAAAGCAATTTTCTCGTTTTTGTTAACGCTAAAAGTTACTTTATCAAAAAGGGTTCTACCATCCACCGTTTTTTTCAAATTCTCCACGTTCAAAATCTGATTTCCTACCTCTCTAAGTGGTTGGAAAATGATACCTGGATATTTACGGTTTGATGGTTCAATTTCTTCGATGGTTAATTTTTCTAGCGCCTTTTTTCTAGACGTTGCTTGCTTACTTTTAGAAGCATTGGCAGAGAATCGGGCAATGAAATCGATAAGCGCTTGACGCTTCTCTTCTACTTTTTTATTCTTATCATTCATTTGTCTACTCATGAGTTGAGAAGACTCGTACCAGAAAGTATAGTTACCCGTAAAGGTTTTAATTTTTGAACGATCAACGTCTGCAACGTGCGTACACACTGTATCTAAGAAGTGTCTGTCGTGACTTACAACCAAGACAATGTTTTCGTATTCTGCTAAAAAGTTTTCTAACCAACCAATGGTTTCAATGTCTAGACCGTTGGTAGGTTCATCTAATAATAAAATATCGGGGTTACCAAATAAAGCTTGTGCTAATAACACACGCACTTTCATATTTGACGGAATATCTTGCATGGCACTTGCGTGCATATCATCTTTAATACCAAGACTACTCAGTAGTGTTGCGGCGTCACTCTCAGCAGTGTAACCACCCATTTCACCAAACTCGCCTTCCAACTCTCCTGCTCTTAAACCATCTTCTTCCGAAAAATCTGCTTTTGCATAAATGGCTTCACGCTCATGCATCACTTCCCACATTTTTTTGTGCCCCATGAGCACGGTATTTAACACCGTACAGGTATCAAATTCAAATTGGTTTTGCTTTAAAAAGCTCATACGCTCACCAGGCGTAATATCTACGGTTCCTTTGTTGGGTTCAATTTCTCCACTAAGGATTTTTAAAAACGTAGACTTACCGGCACCATTGGCACCAATAACGCCATAACAATTCCCTTTAATGAAATTGATATTTACTTCGTCAAAAAGTACACGCTTACCGTAAGCGAGGGTAATATTTCTAGCACTAATCATAAGATGAATCAGGGTTTGAGGGCGCAAAATTACAATTAAAGCTGCAATAAATCCGCTAAAATAAATGGGCGAAATACGGGGTCAAACTACAGCGTGGCGTTTTACGCCCAAACTGCCCGCGCACTAGGGCTCGCGTCCAAACTTATAAACTGGCCCGCTAAATACTGATAATAAGCGGTTATAGCAATCATACCAGCGTTGTCTGTGCAGTATTCGAATGGGGGCACAAAAGGCTCCCATTTGTACTTATTACCGGCCTCTATGAGTGCGTTTCGAAGGCCGCTATTGGCGCTCACACCACCCGCAATACAAACCTGCTTAACACCGGTTTGCACCACGGCTTTTTGTAGCTTTTTAATTAAAATAGTGACAATGGCGTGCTGCACGGAGGCACATACATCGTTTAAATTGGCCTCTATAAAACCAGGCTCCTGCTTTTGTAAAAAATATAAGATGGAAGTTTTAAGTCCGCTAAAACTAAAATTGAGTTCCGGAATTTGTGGTTCTGCAAATTTAAAAGCGGTTGGATTGCCCTCTTTTGCATACTTATCTATTAATGGACCACCCGGGTAAGGCAGGCCCAATAATTTTGCTGATTTATCAAAAGCCTCGCCTGCTGCATCATCAATGGTTTCACCAATAATTTGGAGATTGGTGGGACTGTTGGCAAGTACTATTTGTGTGTGACCACCACTCACTGTTAAACATAAAAATGGAAAACTTGGGCGGTGTTCTGGAATTAAATTAGCCAGCACATGCGCCTGCATATGATGCACGGCAATGAGTGGTTTTAGCAAACTAAGTGCTAACGATTTTGCAAACTGCGCACCTACGAGCAAACTTCCAATTAAACCAGGGGCCTGCGTAAACGCAATGGCATCAAGCTTTTGAAGACGCTCTGCACTAGATTCAATTTCAGGAAATGCTTTTTGTAAAGCCGTATCTACAACGGGAACAATATTTTGCATGTGTGCCCTACTCGCAAGTTCTGGCACTACCCCACCAAATGTTTCATGCACGGTTTGGTTGGCAATAAAGTTGGATAAAATAACCCCATCTACACAAACAGATGCAGATGTTTCGTCACAAGAAGACTCGATGGCTAAAATGGTTACCGGCATTATTTTTTGTTCTAATTATTTGGTTCTAATGGCAACCACCGGATCCATTTTTGCAGCAATAGATGCTGGAATAATACCCGATACAATGCCCAAAATAATACAAATGCTTAGCGCCAAAAATACAATATTAGGTGCGATAAATATGGGGAACGGCAGCACGGCACTGAGCCCCATGGCGAGTAGCCAAACGAGTATCAATCCAAAGAGGCCACCTAGTATGCATAGGAAGGCACTTTCTAGTAAAAATTCTGTTAAAATTGTTCGACGTTTTGCGCCTAAGGCTTTTTTAAGCCCAATTTGACTGGTCCTTTCACGCACTGTTACAAACATAATATTAGCGACACCAAAGGCACCTACAATTAAACTTAATCCTGCAATGGCCCATCCACCTGCGGTTACTTTACCAAAAAAACCACCCACCACTTCACTAAACTGAGCCACGTCGTTACAAGAAAAATCATCCTCTTCACTTGGACTCAATCGACGCAGTTGACGCATCACACCACGCAACTCTTCGGCAAGGGCAGCAGAGGAAACACCCGGCTTACCCTGCACCATAATGTATGGACTGGAATTGTCTGGATTGTATATACCGGAAAAATACCTGTAGGAGGTAATCATACACTCATCAAAATTAAAACCATCAATTAAACTTTGGCCTTGCTTTTTAATGACACCCACAATATATAAATGCTTTCCGTTGTAAGTAATTTGTTTACCTACTGCTTTTTGTGCACCTCCATATAATTCTTCGGCAACCAAATTTCCGATAACCGTTGATGTGGTACCTCTTGTGAATTCAGATTCGTTCAAATAGCGTCCAGCAGCGATATCCAGGGTTTGTATGTTGTTAAAATCTTCGGTGATTCCATAAATACTTACGCCACTTAAAATACTATTTAGGTAGCTTACATTTACCGTAGATGAACAAAAAAAAGAAGTGTTGGCAGCTAAGTCACATTTTGCTTTTACAAAACGCATTTCTTCAATTTTAGGAACGGGGCGTTTCACATATTTCCACCAAGGATAATCGGGCCCACCCGCATAACTCCACTTGTCTATATAAATAGTGTTGTTACCAAAAGCTTTAATATCGTTTTGCACTTTGCGCTCCAAGCTATCTACCGTGGCTAGCACGCCAATGATGCAAAAAATACCAATGGTAATTCCAAACAAAGAAAGGAATGTACGGAGCTTATTAACCCTAAGTTCCTGAACAGCCATTCTAAAACTATTCCATAAAATACCCAATAACTTAAACATGCTACAAAAATACAGTTCTTAATGGTTAATGGGGGCTCTTTTTATGTAAACGGCGAATAGACTGTTTAAAGATGTGCATTAGTCCTGCGAAAAAAGTTGCTCGATTAGAGAAAGGCATCGTTTCCTGTGCTATTTTTGCACCGATTTTAAAAACACAAAACGTTCATTATGACCTGGAAACAAGTCTTTACATCATCGGTTGGAAAAAAATTGGTGATGGGTTTTACTGGAATTTTTCTAGTGCTCTTTTTAATTGTACATGTGGGACTCAATGCTTGCATTTGGGCAGCCGCTTATGATCCAGCCGATCAAGGGCAAATGTTTAACAAAGCCGCTCATTTTATGGGTAGTAATGTGCTTCCAAGAATTTTAGAGATTGGTCTTTTTGCTGGTTTCTTTCTACACATTTTTCAGGGTTATTTATTAACGCTAGAGAATCGTAAGAAAAGAAGTATTGGCTACGATGTTGCTTACGCCGACGGAAGTAAATGGTATAGCAGAAGCATGGCAATACTAGGTACACTCCTACTGATGTTTTTAGTGATGCACATTTATCATTTTTGGACACCTAGTAGACTTGGAGGCATGGGTACTGTTCAACCACTAGAAGAAGTATACTACAATGGGATAAAGCACCATAACTTATATGCCGAAATGAGAGACGTTTTTGTAGGCAACACACTCATTGTTGCGATGTATGTATTAGCGTGTGGCTCACTAGCCTACCACTTATTACACGGTTTCCAAAGTGCGTTTAAAACCATTGGCATTCACAATAAAAAAATTAATGGTTTAATTCATTCGGTGGGCGTAGGCTTTTCTATCATCGTGCCTTTATTATTTGCACTGATGCCACTCAGTTTTTATTTTGGTTGGATTAAATAATTATCACTCAATTTAAATTTCTAAGCATATGCTTAATTCAAAAATACCTGCCGGCAACCTTGAGAAAAAATGGGAAGATTACAAGGGACATTGCAAACTTGTTAACCCGGCCAATAAACGTAAACTAGAAGTGATTGTTGTAGGTACCGGTTTAGCGGGTGCTTCTGCGGCAGCGTCACTAGGAGAACTTGGCTACAAGGTTAAAGCATTTTGTTTTCAGGATTCTCCACGTCGTGCGCACTCTATTGCAGCGCAGGGTGGTATCAATGCTGCTAAAAACTATCAGAACGATGGTGATAGCGTTTTTAGATTATTCTACGACACTATTAAAGGAGGTGACTACCGTGCGCGTGAAGCAAACGTTCACCGCCTTGCCGAAGTGAGTGTTAATATTATTGACCAGTGCGTGGCACAAGGGGTTCCTTTTGCTCGTGAATATGGTGGACTATTGAGCAATCGTAGTTTTGGTGGTACGCAAGTACAACGTACGTTTTATGCGGCGGGCCAAACAGGTCAGCAATTACTTATTGGTGCGTACCAAGCACTAGAGCGTCAGGTAGCACTTGGTAATGTTACCATGTATAGCCGTCATGAAATGCTTGAAGTGGTAAAAATTGATGGTAAAGCAAGAGGTATCATTGCGCGTGATTTAGTGTCAGGTAATTTAGAAAAGCATTTTGGACACGCGGTGTTATTATGTACGGGTGGTTATGGTAACGTATTTTATTTGTCTACCAATGCCATGGGTTCTAACGTAACAGCTGCATGGAAAGCACACCGTCAGGGTGCCTTATTTAGCAATCCATGCTTCACACAAATTCACCCTACTTGTATTCCGGTAAGTGGCGATCATCAATCTAAATTAACGTTGATGTCTGAGTCACTCAGAAATGATGGACGTATTTGGGTGCCTAAAAATTTAAATGAAACGCGCAAAGCGGTAGATATTCCTGAAGAAGAAAGAGATTATTATTTAGAGCGCAGATATCCTGCATTTGGTAACCTTGTACCACGTGACGTGGCATCAAGAGCTGCTAAGGAAAGATGTGATGCAGGTTATGGTGTGGGTACTTCTAAGCAAGCTGTTTACTTAGATTACGCTGCAGCGATTTTACGTTATGGTAAAATTGAAGCGGGTAAACAAGGTTTAGAAAACGTAACCCAAGAACAAATCATTGCCATGGGTAAAGAGGTTGTAAAAGAAAAGTATGGCAACCTATTTGACATGTATGCAAAAATTACTGGTGAAGATCCATACGAAGTGCCCATGCGCATCTACCCTGCTGTACACTACACAATGGGTGGCCTTTGGGTAGATTATGAATTACAAACTACAGTACCTGGTTTATATGCATTAGGCGAAGCTAACTTTAGTGAGCACGGTGCAAACCGACTTGGTGCAAGTGCCCTCATGCAAGGTTTAGCAGATGGATACTTTGTTATCCCTTACACGATTGGTAATTATTTAGCTGACGAAATTTATAGCAAAGGGGTTGATACCAATCACCCTGCATTTGATGAAGCTGAAAAAGAGGTGCTTGCTAGAATTGAAAAATTAATGAGCATTAAAGGAACGCAAACCGTAGAAAGCTTCCATAAGCGTTTAGGGAAAATTATTTGGGATAAATGTGGTATGGCGCGTAACGCAGAAGGATTAAAGCAAGCGATTGCAGAAGTGCAAGCGCTTAAAAAAGAATTCTGGAGCGACGTAAGAATTCCTGGAGAAATTAATGAAATGAATCCGGAACTTGATAAAGCCAACCGCGTTGCCGACTTTATTGAACTAGGAGAACTCATGTGTGTAGATGCATTAAGCCGTAACGAAAGTTGTGGTGGTCACTTCAGAGAAGAATATCAAACAGAAGATGGAGAAGCGTTGAGAGACGATGAAAACTTCATGTATGTTGCTTCTTGGGAGTTTAAAGGCGAACACAATTGGGAACTTCATAAAGAAGAATTAAAGTACGAAGTGATTAAACCTTCACAACGTAACTACAAATAATCATTAGCAAACGATCTATCAACTTTTCAAATTACTTGCAATGGAACATTACAATATGAATCTGAACCTTAAAGTTTGGAGACAAAAAAATAAAAACACAAAAGGTACTTTCAAAATGTACCGCGTAGAAAATATTTCTTCTGAAATGAGTTTCTTAGAAATGTTTGACGTACTCAACGAACAATTAATCAAAGACGGAGAAAGTCCGGTTGCTTTTGACCATGATTGTAGAGAAGGTATTTGTGGTTCATGCTCTATGTATATTAATGGTAAACCACATGGTCCTTGGCAAGCAAATACAACTTGTCAATTACACATGCGTGCTTTTAAAGATGGTGATACAATTGTAGTAGAACCATGGAGAGCCGATGCGTTTCCAGTGATTAAAGATTTGATGGTAGACCGTTCTGCCTTTGACAGAATTATTCAGGCAGGCGGATATATTAGCGTTAACACCGGTAATGCCGTAGATGGTAATACCTTACCTATCGAAAAGCAAAAAGCAGATGATGCTTTTGCTGCAGCAATGTGTATTGGTTGTGGCGCTTGTGTAGCAGCTTGTAAAAACAGTTCTGCTATGCTATTTTTAAGTGCAAAAGTTTCTCACCTCGCCTTATTACCACAAGGTGCACCAGAGCGTACTACAAGGGTACAAAACATGGTAGCACAAATGGATAAAGAAGGTTTTGGTTCATGTACCAACACTGGTGCTTGTGAAGCTACTTGCCCTAAAGAAATTTCAATCACCAATATTGCGCGCTTAAATAGTGAGTACATAGCTGCAAGCTTTGCAGACTAAGCATCGTAACAGATGTCCAACAACTATTTTGCGTTTAAACAATTTACAGTTTGGCAATCGGACTGCGCGTTAAAGGTATGCACAGACGCTTGCCTGTTTGGCGCCTGGGCCGCGCATCAATTAACAAGTAACCCGCCTACTACTATTTTAGATATTGGCACGGGTACCGGTTTATTGTCTTTACAGCTTGCACAAAAATTACCCAGTGCTGTTATTGACGCTGTAGAATTAGATCCTGCCGCTGCTGCGCAGGCTGCACAAAATGCTGCTGCTACCACTTTTAATATTCAGGTGCACAACGCCGATATAAAAAACTATGGCGGTAAAAAATACCAGCACATTATTTCCAATCCGCCTTTTTTTGAAAACGATTTAAAAAGTGAGCATGCCCTTAAAAATCAGGCCATGCATAGCACTACACTTACCTTACATAATTTATTTACTTGTGTAAATGATTTATTGGAACCTGCTGGCAGTTTTTCGGTACTACTACCATTTGCAAGAGCCAATGAAGTTGAGGCTCTTGCAAAGTCACATGGCTTTACTCTAGCGCATAAAGCAGTTGTTCAGCAAACCCCCAATCATGCTCCTTTTAGGGTGATGTATATATTTAGTAAAACTGCCTTTGTGACCGCAGCAGAAACGTCGATTGTGATTAAAGAAAACGACAGTTACACGCCTGCGTTTATAGCCTATTTAAAAGATTATTACTTGTTTTTATAAAGAATTGTAATTTTAGGGACTATGAATTATTTTGAACTTTTTGAAATACCAGTAAGCTTTTTTCCAGACCCTGCGGTGGTTTCAAAAAAGTATTTGATGCTGCAAAAAAAGTTTCACCCCGATTTTTTTGCAAACGCCAGCGAAGAAGAACAGGCTGAAGCCCTTGCACAATCATCGATGGCCAATAAAGCGCTACAAGTATTAAAAGATCCGGCGCTAGTGTTACCCTATATTTTAGAAATAAACGAACTCTTAAGCGTTAACGAAAACTACCAACTCCCTCCCCATTTTTTAATGGAGGTAATGGATTTAAACGAGCAGGTAATGGAAGTAACGGACGATACGCAAAAAGACGCTTTACGCATACAACTTAAACAACTTGAAAATGATATTTACGAACCTATTAAAGGGCTGCTGGAAAGTTATCAAATGGGTATTACCCAAAAAGAAGCAATGCTGCCAGTAAAAGACTATTATTTTAAAAAGAAATACCTAGACCGAATTGCGGATGAGCTCCAATAAGCCGCAAATGTTATGGTTTATGGCTGTTTCTATGGGTTTCTTTTGGCAAAAAACACAGAATCTTGTAATATTGCACCCCGCCTAATACAAAGGCCCAGATGGCGGAACTGGTAGACGCGCTAGACTCAAAATCTGGTTATCGCAAGGTAGTGCAGGTTCGATTCCTGTTCTGGGCACAAACCCTGTCACGAAAGTGACGGGGTTTTTTGTTTTGAAGCTGTGTCAAAAGCTTGCTTTTGTAAACAGATGAGAAGCAAAAAACCCAACGAAATGCGTAGCATTTTGTTGAAAGGGTTTGGGTAAACCCACCCTTTTGGAAGACGGCGAAATGAAATGAAGCCGGCAGTCCTGTTTAACAAACCCTACCCTCCATGTACATGCATCGTTTTAACTTCTGCGATAACACTGTGATAGTATTTATACCAATGTGATTTTCCTAATTTTTTTGCTTCAATATGCTGTGGTTCACTCGCCCAAGCACGAACGGCGTCCATGTCTTTCCAATAACTTATAAAAGCCCCTCTTCCATCGTGCTTAAAACTTTCATAGCCTAAATAACCAGGCATTTGCTTTGCAAGC
>CAJBRT010000162.1 GCA_903958045.1 uncultured Bacteroidota bacterium
TGGCACAACCATTCAAAAAAAATAATTTTACTTGGAAGCAAATAAACATACCTACGCAGCTGCTGCAATTGCTTTACTACAAAAGCTCATTGCGGCGCCTTCTTTTAGTAAAGAGGAGGACGCTACTGCGTTCATTTTATTTGATTACTTAGGGCAAAATGGGGTAATGCCTAATAGACACCTCAACAATGTTTGGGCCGCTAATAAAAACTTTGACCCTTTAAAGCCAACAATACTTTTAAATTCTCATCACGATACCGTAAAGCCCAATGCAGGCTATACGCTTGACCCTTATAATCCTATCATTCAAGATGGTAAATTGTATGGATTAGGAAGTAATGACGCAGGCGCTTCACTTGTTTCATTACTGCATGTTTTTTTACATTATTACAACGCATCTAATCTCTCCTACAATCTTATTTATGCGGGCACAGCCGAAGAAGAAATTTCTGGTAAATATGGCATCGAAAGTTTGGTACCACAATTGCCAATGATTGATTGCGCGATTATTGGTGAGCCAACCCGTATGCAATTAGCAGTAGCAGAGCGTGGACTCATGGTGTTAGATGTAGTCGTGCCAGGTGTTGCAGGGCATGCTGCAAGAGGCGAAGGGCAAAATGCAATATATCAAGCACTCCCTGTCATTGACGTATTTAAAAACTATGTTTTTTCAAAATCTTCTGAATTGTTAGGTCCGGTACAGCAAACCGTAACCGTTATAGAAACCTCCAATAAAGCGCACAATATTGTACCACCCGATTGCAAATTAGTGATTGATGTGCGGGTGAATGAGTGTTATACATTTGAACAAATTGTAGAAGAACTTAATGCTCAAATTAATAATGCAGCAGTAACTGTAACGCCAAGAAGTACGCGTCTTAAATCATCGGCGATTGCATTAGATCATCCGCTGGTAAAAGCGGGTATGGCTATTGGTAGTAAGCCATACGGATCACCCACCACTTCCGATAAAGCACTTGTGTCATTTCCGGCTTTAAAAATGGGTCCTGGTGATTCTGCACGAAGTCATAGCGCAGATGAATTTGTATTTGTAGAAGAAATAGAAAACGGCATACAAAAATATATTGAATTGTTAGATCAGGTGTTACTTAAAAAATAGCAACTGCAAAAAATAGGAACGATGAAACTTTGGCAAAAAAATACGAACGTAGCAGCAGCAGTAGAAAATTTTACCGTTGGAAATGATCCGGCATTTGATGCCATGCTCGCACCTTTTGATGTACTTGGTTCGCTAGCACATGTGCGCATGCTTGCACAGGTTGGATTGCTGGAATCTTCAGAAGCACAATTAATTGACGCTGCATTAAAAAATATATACAAGCAGGTAATTGCCCCAGACTTTGCGCTACCAGCAGGTGTAGAAGATATTCATTCATATGTAGAACTCTTGTTAACAGAGCAGCTTGGCGATGCCGGCAAAAAAATTCATAGTGCTAGAAGTAGAAATGATCAAGTGCTCGTTGATTTAAAACTTTACTTACGTCATGAAATTATGGAGCTTGTAGGAAGTGTCCAATCCTTATTTACATTACTACAAGCACAAAGTGAAAAATATAAAAACCATTTATTACCAGGCTACACGCATTTGCAACTTGCTATGCCATCTTCCTTTGGTCTCTGGTTTGGTGCTTACGCCGAAAGTTTAGTGGATGATTTAATTACCTTACAAAGTGCATATAAAGTAGTCAACAAAAATCCACTTGGTTCTGCTGCTGGTTATGGCTCTTCATTTCCTATTAGTAGAAGTGTTACCACGGTTTTGTTAGGTTTCGAAAACTTAAATTATAACGTAGTGTACGCTCAAATGGGTAGAGGTAAAGCAGAGCGCATTACAGCTATGGCACTTGCAAATATTGCAGATACACTTGCAAAAATGAGTATGGATGCCTGTCTTTATTTAAATCAAAATTTTGATTTTATAGCTTTCCCAGCAGAGCTTACTACCGGGTCAAGTATCATGCCGCATAAAAAAAATCCAGATGTTTTTGAACTGATCCGTTCACATTGCAACCGCATAAAAGCATTGCCTAACGAAGTAATGCTTATGACCACCAATTTACCTTCTGGCTACCACCGCGATTTACAATTACTCAAAGAGCATTTGTTTCCGGCATTTAAAACCTTACAGGACTGCCTTGCCATGGCGCAATTGATGTTTGAGTCGATTCAGGTAAAAGAAACCATACTGCTCGATGAAAAGTATAAATATGCGTTTAGCGTAGAAGAAGTGAATAAGCTCGTTGTCAAAGGGGTTCCTTTTAGAGACGCTTATAAACAAGTGGGGATGGCTATCGAAAATGGTAATTTTACGTATAGCACCACTTTAAATCATACCCACGAGGGTAGTATGGGTAATTTGTGTAATGATAAAATCGAAAAAATGATGCAAGAAGTGCTTGCTGGCTTTAATTTTGCAATTGCAAGTAATGCGGTGGCCGCATTACTAAATGACTAACTAATTTATTTACATTTGATACTTAAAAAACAATACATGAAACGTCTTTTTATTTGTTTATTACTTGCTTCTTTTGGTGCCAATGCACAAGTTAAAAAAGCGGCAACTGCTCCAAAAGCTACTTCAACAACTCCGGCAAAACCTTCAACTGCTGTTAAACCTACCGTAGCATTAAAGCCAATGGGAGTTTTTAAAAATAGTGCCGATAGTGCTGGTTATGCACTTGGAGTTCGTATTGGACAAAATTTAAAAGCACAAGGTTTTGATGCTATTAACTTACCTAATTTATACCGTGCTATTGGGGATGTGTTTAGTGGTAAGGCCTCTGCACTTCCAGAAGCGGTGCTAGATAAATGTATTGGTGAATTTGTCCAAAAAGCAAACGAAAAAAAGTCGGCAGGTGCTAAAAAAGCGGGCATTGATTTTTTAGCGGCTAATGCAAAAAAGCCCGGGGTTGTTACCCTCCCTTCTGGACTACAATATGTAGTAGTGAAAGCGGGTGCAGATACGACAAGACCAAAATTAACAGATAAAGTAAAGTGTCATTACCATGGTACATTATTAGATGGTAGTATTTTTGATAGTTCTATGGATCGTGGCGAACCTGTTGTGTTCCCTGTAAATGGTGTTATTAAAGGTTGGCAAGAAGCTTTGCAACTCATGACCATAGGAAGCAAATGGAAATTATATGTGCCTTCTGATTTAGCATATGGTGACAGTTCTCCAAGTCCTTCTATTGGGCCAGGATCACTACTTGTTTTTGATGTAGAATTAATTAGTATCGAAAAAGATTAGTTTTCCTTAATAAAATAGTTGCATGAATTTTTATAAGCATAGCATTAATAGTGTTGCCGTTTTCTTGGTTGCAATTGCAGTAAGCATGCAAGCTTGTTCTCCTAATAACGTAACGATAGAAAATGGGTTTAAAAAGCACTTTGACGCGGTTGGTGTAACTGGAACTTTTGCACTTTTTAACAATGCATCAGGGCAGTTTAGTATGTACAACCTGTCTCAATTTAAAGATTCAAGTTTTACACCAGCATCTACTTTTAAAATTGTCAATGCTTTAGTAGGAATTGAAACGGGTAGGATTGTAGATGAAAAAATGACAATCGCCATTGATAATATGGGTCCTATCCGAATGGATACAGCATTTAAACAATCGGTAGTGCCATATTTTAGAGAAGTTGCCCGTAGGATTGGAAAAGATACCATGCAACACTGGTTAGATAGTTTGCAATACGGCAATAAAAAAATAGGCAATGCCATCGATTCTTTTTGGCTCAACAATAGCTTACTTGTTACGCCAGATGAACAGCTTGGACTTGTGAAAAAACTATATTTTGGTCAATTGCCTTTTCAAAAACGCACCCAAGAGATAGTAAAACAAGTAATGCTTCAAAAAGCAAATAGTCAATATGCTATAAGCTATAAAACGGGTCTTGGATATAAAAAAAATGGGCAAGGAATTGCATGGGTAGTAGGATGGATTGAAGAAAACAAACACCCTTACTTTTTTGTTTTACAAATAGAAGGACCAGCCACAGTAGACCTAAAAAATGCTAGACTCTCTGTACTGAATGCCATATTAAAAGAGCAAGGTTTTTTTGAGGGAAAAAGATAACCTGCTGTAAAAATCTTATGATGCAACAATACTGTAATTCTTTAACACAAATAAGTCGTCTTAAAACTAGAGAAGTGACCATTGGTCATCTCAAAATTGGTAATGGTCATCCTATACGTGTGCAAACCATGACCACCACCGATACGCTTGACACAGCAGCAACTGTGGAACAAACCATCAGATGTATTGAAGCAGGTGCAGAACTTGTTAGAATTACAGCACCTAGCAAAAAAGAAGCAGAAAATTTACTTAATATAAAAAATGAATTACGTGCAAGAGGGTATGATACACCTATTGTTGCTGATATTCATTTTACACCTAATGCCGCAGAAATTGCTGCGCGTATTGTTGAAAAAGTTCGTATCAATCCAGGTAATTATGTAGATAAGAAAAAGTTTGAGCTTATCGAATATTCTGATCAAGATTACGCCGAAGAAATAGAAAGAATTACAGAAAGGTTTACACCACTCGTACTTATTTGCAAAGAGCATGGAACGGCTATGCGCATTGGCACCAACCACGGTTCACTGAGTGACCGTATCATGAGTAGATATGGCGATACGCCTATGGGTATGGTGGAAAGTGCCATGGAATTTTTACGTATTGCAAGGGCTAACGATTACCATAATATAGTGCTAAGCATGAAAGCCAGTAATCCACAAGTAATGGTGCAGGCTTACCGTTTGCTGATTCAGCAGATGCAACTTGAATTCAATGAATGTTATCCTTTGCACCTTGGTGTAACAGAAGCGGGTGATGGTGAAGATGGGCGCGTTAAAAGTGCTGCTGGTATTGGTACATTACTTGAAGACGGTATTGGGGATACCATTCGCGTTAGTTTAACAGAAGATCCTGAATTTGAGATTCCGGTTTGTAGAGATCTTGTGAAAAGGTATACGCAGGAGGCTAGTAATAATGACGGAGCAATCCCATCTGTTCAAAAACTTACCTATGATCCTTTTGTGTACAAACGTAGACAGAGTATAGCCGTATCTAATGTAGGCGCTGCACAAGTACCCATTGTTATTGCCGATTTTAGCAAGATTGAGAAAATTGAACCAGCACATTTAACGGCTATTGGTTATACCTACGACGCGGTTACAGATAAATGGAATATTGGAGATCAAGCAGCGGATTATATTTTTACAGGTCATCAGCTCATTAATTTTGAATTACCAGGCACTTTAAAAGTGATTGTGTATCCTGCTACTTGGGCAACTCAACATACTACTGATAAGTACATTCCTATTTTTGATATCGCAGGTTACGCTACTGAAACAGCAAAACATCCAAAGCAAAACTTTGTAATGATGGATTGTTTTAGTGACGAAACACCTATCAATGATTTTACACATCTTGAAGCGGTAGCAAATGACCCTACTGCTATATTATGCCTTAGTAGCAAGCATAAAAATGCAATGCCTGCCATGCGCCGAATGTTTATGGCACTTCAAGAAAAACAAATCAATAACCCAGTGGTGATTACCATTGATAGTGATTGGAATACAACGGATGAACACCTGATTCATTTTGCAACAGAAGCAGGCGCGCTTTTATTAGATGGCTTTGGTGATGGACTTTGTTTGGGTTTAACATCCAAAAGTTATGCAGCGCAAATAACCAATGCTTCAAAAGATACCAGCGGTAGAAACTACAATTCAAATTCTAGTGTAGAAGCATTTATCAATGCCACTGCATTTACCATATTACAAGCTACCCGTACCCGCATATCTAAAACAGAGTATATTTCTTGTCCTAGTTGTGGCAGAACCTTATTTAATTTACAAGAAACCACTGCAAAAATTAGATCTGTCACCAATCACTTAAAAGGCGTCAAAATTGCCATCATGGGCTGTATTGTAAATGGTCCTGGTGAAATGGCAGATGCCGATTTTGGTTATGTGGGAAGTGGTCCAGGCAAAATCACCCTCTATAAGGGTAAAGAGGTAGTCAAAAAAAATGTAGATAGTGAAATTGCAGTAGATGAACTCATCGTATTGTTAAAAGCGCATGATGCATGGGTTGATCCTGCATAATATAGAACTATATGTATTCAATTGTTTACGCCATATTTTATCTCATTTCTTTATTGCCACTGCGGGTATTGTATATTTTATCAGATGCTATTTATGGCATCTTATATTACATCATTGGGTACCGAAAAAAAGTAGTACACCAAAATTTAATCATTGCTTTTCCGGAAAAATCTGACACCGAAAGAAAAAAAATTGAAAAAGCTTTTTACCATCAGTTTGTAGATACTTTTATTGAAGCCATCAAGCTCATTAGTATGAGCCCAAAAGAATTTAGCAAAAGATTTTCTATAAATATTGACGTGCTTAATAATTTATATGCAACAGGGCAAAACGTACAATTAGTGGCAGGTCATTTTTTTAGTTGGGAATTTGCAAACCTGGGTATTGCCAAGCAATCGAAGTATCCTTTTATTGGTGTGTATATGCCGCTCTCCAATAAAGTGATGGATAGAATTATGTACAAAATGCGAAGCCGTTTTGGTACCATCTTAATTCCAGCTTCGGAGTTTCGAAATAATTTTCACAAATACGCAAGTGACAGATATACACTCGCGCTTGTTGCGGATCAAAATCCGGGTAGGTTAGACAGAGCGTTTTGGGCTAAATTTTTTACCAAGCCGGCACCTTTTGTATTAGGGCCAGAAAAAGGCGCGCGCGCAAGTAATGCTGCTGTGGTATTTGTTGATTTTTATCCAGTAAAAAGAGGTTATTATAAAGCTGAACTTGAACTTGTAACCACTTCTCCCAATTATTTTAAAGAAGGGGCACTTACCAAATTGCTCATCGAAAAAATTGAAACTTCGATTCGTAAAAGGCCCTCTAATTATTTGTGGAGTCATCGCAGATGGAAATGGACCGAAGAGGCCGAAAAATATGCGCACCTTATGATCTAATAAGAGGTGTAACTACAAGTTACCTCATTAAGACTTTACTTCTTCCGCAAGTACTGTTTCTTCAATATCAAATTTATCCGCTAATTCACTAATGGCTTTAAAGCCACCCACCACATTTCTGATATTGTGGATCCCTTGTCTTTTAATAAGAGATGAAGCGATTACACTTCTGTATCCACCTGCGCAATGAATATAAATATTTTGATTGTCGTCAAAATTAGCCATGCTAGCAGGATCTGTTAATTCATCTAGTGGAATGGTCAATGCTTCTTTGATATGACCTTTATCAAACTCCGACGTTTTTCTTACATCAACGATAACCATGTTTGGATCAAATGGAATATCCATGGCAAGCTCGTCGGCTTCTACATCAATAATTAAATCAGGTGTTTCGCCCGCAGATACCCACGCATTAAAACCACCGGCTAAATGTCCAATGATATTTTCAAATCCAACACGCGCGAGTCTAACAATAGATTCTTTTTCGGTACCAGGTTCGCACACGAGTAGTATGGCCTGGTCAAATGGTAAAATGCTTCCAGCAAATTCTGCAAAACGACCTTCTAGTCCAATGCTAATGGATCCAGGAACAAAACCTTGTGTAAACAGTGTTGCATTTCTGGTATCAAGTATGACTGGTTCAAAAGTTATGATTTGTTCTTTGAAAGCCGCAACGGATAATGCTTTCATACCATTTGCTACAACAGTATCTAAACTTTCGTAGCCTTCCTTGTTAATTTTCGCATTGATGGGAAAATATTGAGGTGGTGCAGCGAGTCCGTCGGTTACGGCTATAATAAAATCTTCTTTTGTTTGCGGTTGTAATGCGTAGTTGGTTTGCTTTTGCGTACCGATGGTGCTAAATGTTTCGGACCCTAAATTTTTGCCGCAGCTACTTCCTGCACCATGTGCCGGATAAACGATTACATCATCTGCGAGAGGCATAATTTTTTCACGTAAACTATCGTAGAGCATGCCCGCTAGTTCTTCCATGGTGATTTCGTTGTCTTTTTGTGCAAGATCCGGCCTGCCTACATCTCCAACAA
Organism: uncultured Bacteroidota bacterium; assembly: GCA_903958045.1. GTDB lineage: Bacteria > Bacteroidota > Bacteroidia > Chitinophagales > Chitinophagaceae > Sediminibacterium. Next base: position 8,076 of record CAJBRT010000162.1, read on the forward strand.
AAAGGGTATCACCTGTAAAAATCGCGTAGTCTTTTCCTGTTTCATCTTTAAGTAAATAACAACTGCTTTCAAGTGTATGACCAGGTGTATGTAGCACTTGTATGCTAGCATCACCAATTTGAAAAACTTGATTGTCGGTTGCTACGGTTACCTCAAATTTTGTAACTGTATTGGGCCCATAAATAATGCTAGCGCCAGTTGCAGCAGCAAGATCTAAATGGCCAGAAACGAAATCGGCATGAAAATGCGTTTCAAAAATATATTGAATAGTAGCTTTTCTTTGCTTGGCAATTTGTAGATACGCATCGATATCCCGCAAAGGATCTATGATGGCAGCAATGCCATTACTTTCAATATAGTAAGCTGCTTCTGAAATACAGCCTGTATACAGTTGTTGTACAAACATGGTGAAATAAAAATACTACCCTACGAGTGTTTCCACAAATCCTACAACTTCAGCTAAACGCGTGTAGTTGACAGAATAAAAAATAAACTTGCCCTCTCGTGTAGTTGCAACAATACCAGCTCTTCTTAAGATCGCTAGATGTTGGGATGCTACAGATTGTTCGAGTCTAAGTTTTACATAGATTTCGGTAACCGTCATTTTCTGACTTTCGTCCAGTAATTTGATGATTTGTTGACGAAGCTTGTGGTTAATGGAGCGAAGTATAAGAGCTGCTTTTTTGGTATGCAAAAAATCAACTTTTACAGGCGCTTTTCCATTATTTAAAACCACTGATTGTAATGAATTACTCATGACAATAAAGAGTTATTGGGGGGTTAATAAACTTAATTGCAATATAAAGATACACTAAGAAAATGATAATGTAGAAATAACTTATAATAAATTATTTTAATTTAAATTCTTAAGTAAGACTAAATCAGGCTTTTCGGTTATCATGAAAGGCTTTGATGTTCAGCGTCTTCACA
>CAJBRT010000163.1 GCA_903958045.1 uncultured Bacteroidota bacterium
ATGATGGTATCAAAAACCATTTCATCAAAATGTCTTCTCACTTCGCTTACCACTTGATTGCTTAAGCGTAAACGGCCATCATACATGGTCATTAAAATACCTTCTATTTGAAGTGCGGGATTTAACCTGCTTTGTACAATTTTAATGGTGTTAAGTAGTTTACCCAATCCTTCTAATGCAAAAAATTCGCACTGCACAGGAACAATAACACTATCTGCAGCAACAAGTGAGTTAACGGTAATAAGTCCAAGTGATGGTGAACAGTCGATAATGATAAAATCATACTTATCACGAACGGCGTCTAAAATACCTTTCATCACATTTTCTCTGTTCGGATAATTGATCATTTCAATTTCGGCACCTACTAAATCGATATGCGAAGGAATTAAATCTAAATTGGGTACTTCCGATTTTAAAATCACATCGCTCGCAGTTGCATTGTTAACCATGCAGTCGTACAAACTGTTTGTAATGTTGTGCAAATCAAATCCTACACCCGTGGTGCTATTTGCCTGTGGGTCGGCATCTACAAGGAGGGTTTTAAATTCTAAAACAGCCAAACTTGCCGCTACATTGATAGCCGTGGTTGTTTTTCCCACGCCTCCTTTCTGATTGGCTACGCCTATAATTCTCGCCATAATATTTATTGCTTGTAAGTTGCCAAAAATAAGCTTTCAGCTACATCTTTTGAAACAATCTTATCCATACTTTGTTGTAGCAGTAACCCCTTGTCAAATTTCCCTAAAAACGGCTAAAAAAGGGGTAATTTTGCCTTTTTCCAATCGATTTTGGCATAAAATCACCCAAATAACACAAACCTATGCGTAGTGCAACAAGCTGGTGGATCATCGCTCTTGTCATTTTTTTACTGGATTTATACGTTTTTCAGGCCTTAAAAACAGTAAGCCAGCAGGGGTCCGAAAGGGGGCGTCAGGCTATTTTTATTAGCTACTGGGTGGTGTCGTTTTTTACCATCGCCACCATGCTTTCTTTTCCCTACCTCCAATTTTTGCAGACCTCCAAAATTTTTAGAAATTATGTGTTTGCGATTTTGATTGGACTTTTTTTAGCCAAATTAATTGGCTCTCTATTTTTTGTTGCCGATGATATTCGAAGAGGTGCGTTGCTACTCATGAATAAAATATTTCCATTATCAGGCGCGCAGTATATGGGTCCAGAAGGACAAGGTATTCCAAGATCTACTTTTTTAAGTTGGTTAGGACTTGGACTTGGGGGTACTTTATTTGGAACTTTATTATTTGGTTTTGGTAACAAATACAATTACCAAGTAAAAAAAATAAAACTCTCGTTTAAAAATTTACCAGATGCATTTAAAGGCATGCGCATGGTACACATCAGTGATATTCATAGTGGTAGTTTTCAGGATATTCGTGCCGTTAATAAAGGCATCGATTTAATATTAAAGCAGCAGCCCGACCTGATTGTTTTTACTGGTGATTTAGTCAATGATAGAGCCACCGAAATGGAGCCTTATCAAAATTCTTTTGGACGTCTAACCGCGCCACTTGGTGTTTTCTCTACACTCGGTAATCATGATTATGGCGACTATGTGCAGTGGCCTTCTGCACAAGCTAAAATGGATAATTTGGAAGCGCTTAAAAAAGTGCATGCCAATATGGGCTGGCGGTTACTAATGAATGAGCATGTGGTGCTTGAAAAGCAAGGCGAAAAAATTGCTTTACTCGGTATCGAAAACTGGGGTGCCAAAGCTAGGTTTCCCAAATATGGAAAAATGGATTTGGCGCATCCGGGCACCGAAAATATTCCGTTTAAAATCCTTTTGAGTCATGACCCTAGCCACTGGGATGCACAAATATTACCGGAATACCCGGGTATTGATCTCATGCTTTCTGGTCATACACACGGCATGCAATTTGGCCTCGAAAATCCTTATTTTAAATGGAGTCCTGTGCAGTGGATGTACAAGC
>CAJBRT010000164.1 GCA_903958045.1 uncultured Bacteroidota bacterium
CAAAATAGTGGCCTTTCTGAATCGGAGGGCATTAGCCAGTTGGTACGCATGGGACTAGACCCCAAAGAAGTAAACGGTTTTAAAAAGCGACTTTTAAGAATCCAGGGGATTGCTAAAACAACCAATAGCGGGGCTAAAAATTTTATACTTGACTCTACCCTTTTTATGCAAGACAGCACCTGGGTAGAAGAAATTCCAAGGCTTAAAAAAAGAAGCAGGTATTATGGGTTCGATTATTTTAGTAACCCATACCCTATTTTACAACCCAATGTAAAAGTGGCCACCCCACAAAATTATGTGTTGGGCACTGGCGATGTATTATCAATTAGTATTACGGGCGCCAATGTTAAAGAAATGAATGCGGGGATTAGTCCAGAAGGTAAAATACTGATGGAGTATGTAGGCTATGTATCACTGAGTGGTTTAACCCTAGAAGAAGCAACCAGTAAAATTAAAAGTACACTCGCGCGCATCTATCCGGCACTTAAAAGTGGTGGAAGTAAATTAAGTGTAACGCTTGCTAATATTAGATCTATTAGAATTACCGTTACCGGCGACGCTGAGTTTCCAGGCGATTATGTACTATCGGCGCAGGCAGGCTTTTTTAATATTTTGTATTTATCTAACGGGCCTACTGTTAATGGATCTTTACGTAAAATTGATTTAATACGTAACAATAAAATTATTGATAGCATCGATTTTTACGGCTTTTTACAAAAGGGGTTACTAGATAAAAATGTAAGACTTCAAGACCAAGACGTTATTAGATTTAGACCCGTTAGCAAACGCATTATTTTTAGTGGCGAAGTGGTAAGACCTGGCATTTATGAATTACTCGAAAACGAAACCCTTGCTACCGCTATTGGTTTTACCGGTGGCTTTAAGCCCGCTGCTATTAAAGACGTAGCAAAGCTTGCTAGGTACGATGTAAGAACCATGTCATTAAAAGATGTAGCCGCAACCGATTTTGAAACCATACTTCCTAAAAATGGAGACTCTGTTTTTGTAGATAAAATTTTAGACATTTATAGCAATAGAGTGGTATTAGAGGGCGCTGTATATAGGCCTGGTAGTTACGAGCTTACGGGTAATTTAAGCGTAGCTGCACTCTTAAAAAAGGCAGATGGTGTGATTGAAAATGCTTTTTTAAACAGAGGGACCATTAAAAGAAATATCCCTGGTACCGAGCCTACTCTATTATCGTTTGATGTACAAAAAATTGTAAACGGTAGCGCAGCTGATATTGCACTTTATAAAAACGATACCATTACCATTGCGAGTACCGATGGGATTCAAAATAAATTAACGGTAACCCTTGCCGGTTCTGTTAAAAACCCGGGTACCTACCCGTACCGCAGGGGCATGCAATTAGAAGATGTATTACTCATGGCTAATGGTTTTACCAACGAAGCCGCTAACCATAAAGTTGAAATTTCACGGCTTAGTAAAAACAGGGCCGATACCCTTACCAACCAGCTCATGCAAATTTTGGTGGTAGCGGTAGATTCTAATTTAAACACAACGGGCACCAAGCATGCCCTTGAGCCACTCGATTATATTTTTGTACCTAGGTTACTCAATTACCAAAACCTAGGCGCGGTAAAATTAGGAGGCGAAGTTTTATACGCTGGCGTGTATGCCCTAGAAAAAAGAAATGAAACTTTACAAGAGCTGCTACAAAAAGCAGGTGGCGTGTCGCCGTATGCATCTATTAAAGATGTGCAAGTTTATAGAAACGGCCTGCGCGTAGGAACACCATCAGAAAGCAAAGATGGTATACCGTCATTTTTACTACGCCCTTCCGATAGTATTTTTATTCCACGTCAAGAACCTTTTGTAGAAGTAAAAGGTGAAGTGTTTAACCCACAAATATTAAGCTACCATTCTACTGGTTTTAGAGACTATATTTCTATGGCGGGTGGCATTACCGATAAGGGTAATTTAAAAAAGGCCTATGTAGAGTACCCAAGTGGTATTAGTAAAAAAATAAATCACTTCTTATTTTTTAGAAGCTATCCAAAAATAGTACCAGGCAGTAAAATAATTGTTCCTGCGAAAACAGATACGGGTAAAAAAGGACTTTCTATTATTGAGCTAAGTGCTATTACCGGATCCTTATCTGCGATCATTAGTTTAATCAGCGTACTGCGTTAATTTATTTATATGGCATTATCAGATAAACAAGAAGAACCTAGTTATTTTATATCCGATTTAATAGACAGCATTAAAAAGCGTGTTGCTTTTTTAATGGCGCACTGGGGTATCCTGCTTATTATGGGAACCTTTGGCGCACTGCTTGGCCTAGGCTATGCTTTTATCAAAAAAGATACCTATACAGCAGCTACTACTTTTGTTGTGGAGGATAATAAAAGCAGCGGAGGTGGTATAGCCTCTGCCCTTGCGGGACAGTTTGGATTAGACCTTGGTGGACTTTCGGGCGGGTCAGGTGTATTACAAGGCGATAATGTATTAGAGCTTTTAAAAAGTAAAAGCTTACTTAAAAAAGCATTACTCACAAGTTACGACAGCGCCGGCACGGTAACACTTGCCGATGCGTACGCGAGTGCATATGGATTTACTAGTAAATGGGCAAGTAGTGATAAAGTAGGCCGCACCATAAATTTTAGTAGTAAAAAAGGCGTGTTTACCAGACTAGAAGATAGTTTAATCCATGTAATACTCAAACGCATTACCGAAAAAGAATTATCGATATCTAAGCCAGATAAAAAACTCAGTTTGTTTTCGTTACAAATAACTACACGTGACGAACAGCTCAGTCAATTACTTTGCCAGCGTTTACTTGCTGTTACTAGTAGTTTTTATATTGATACCAAAACAAAAAGAGTAAGAGGAAATGTAGAAAGGCTGCAACAAAGAGTAGATAGTATTAAGGCAGTTTTAAATAATAAAACATACACTGCTATTAGTGCAGGTAGAGAATTACTAGACGCCAACCCCGCTTTTACGCAGGGTGGTGAAATGCAGGTAGAAGTGACAGGGAGAGATAAAATGGTACAGGCAGCTATATTTGGCGAACTCACAAAAAATTTAGAGGCGAGTAAAACCGCACTCTTACAAGAAACACCCACCATACAAATTGTAGACAATCCCGAAATGCCCCTTAAAAAAAATGAAGTGAGTTGGCTATTAGCGTTACTTGCTGGTGCGTTTATTGGTAAGTTTATTACCGCGCTTTATTTATTTGTTACAGGCGGTAAGCAATAGAGAGTGTGGCGCTAAAATTAAAGCGGTCGTAACCGTTTTTAAAATAGCCTAGGCCTTCTAGTATATACCACTGGTAATTGAGTGAACGTATAAATGCAGCTCTGCCAGATACCATTAATTTTTTATAGGCATAATTACCTACGAGTGTTGTAGAAACGTCTACCCAGTGTCTGGTAGGATCACGCGTAACAATAAATGCGTTGTAATAAAAATCGTTGTTGTGTACGAGGCGCTCAAACTCTACACCAATTTTTGTAAACCCGTTTACAAAACTAATAGATCCTAATTGACTATTGCTACCAGGGCCAATATGTGCGCCGAGTATTTGACCATCATGCGTAAAACCATGCGGCACGGCTTTACTGGTGTACCAACTATTGCCCTCAAAAGTTAAGGGGGTGGTGGGTAGTTGAAGTTGCGTAAGCTCGGCGGCTATTTCAATAAATTTTTGTTTGTGGTTAATGGGTACTAGTTTTCTAAAGCCAGCAACAAAGGCGCGGGGGTAATTATTTTCGGTAACAATATTTAGGGGCGTTGGCGCTTTGTCGTTGCGGCCAAACTCTATGTATACTTCGGCTCTATCCTTTGGCATTACATACCTAGCGTATAACGAGCCAATGGTAGTGCTGTTACCATTATTATAACCATACCCTACCGTTGTGGCCCCAAAAAATAAACCAGACGCAAATGATGGGTTAAAGCTAACTGTGGCGGCACGTATATAACGGTTTTGCTCCGGCTTGGGTTGATGCAACAAAACTCCCTGATCATACCTGTAATGATCCGGCGGTAAGATATTTGAATTTTGCAAGGTGCCTGATATTACCTGAAACTCTATGTTACCCAGTTTAGTTTGTATAGGTGCGTTGCTACTAAGTGCAGCGTGTAAAAAACCTGCGGCGTTGTTACTTAAAATAAGCGCGTTGTAACGGCCGGG
>CAJBRT010000165.1 GCA_903958045.1 uncultured Bacteroidota bacterium
AGTCCTACTAGTGATGGCATAGATTTAGCATCTACTTTACTACTCTTTAATAAGCCAGCAGTAGGTGCATGAGAAATGGTTGCCCACTCATCAACAAACAAACTAGAATCTGTAAAAGGAAGTTTCAATTTTTTAGCAACCGTTGCCACGTCTTTCTTATAGCCTTTGTATACATACACATTGCTATCCGGCTTTGCTGCTACTTTTGCAATAGGCGCTTGCTTTACAGAAGCGCTATACAAGCGGTCAGCAATTTCTTTAAATACCGGACCCGCAACAGCAGCACCATAAAACACAGGAGCGTGCGGTTTGTTTTTAATGACTACGATACAAGTGTACTGCGGATTATCGGCAGGGAAATAACCAGCAAATGATGACTGATAAATTTTATCGGCGTACCCTTTATTACCATTGGCAATAAGTGCTGTTCCTGTTTTTCCTGCAACTTTATATGGAGATCCCTTAAATAAGGTAGTTGCTGTTCCATGCAAACACACGCCTTCTAAACAAGTTTTTAAATCCGCGAGTGTTTGATCGCTACAAATTTTTTCAGTTACCACTTTTGGTTGAATTTCTCTTAACAACACGCCTTCTTCTTTGATGGCCGATACCAAATAAGGCTTCATCATTTTACCATTATTGGCTACTGCATTGTATAGGTTCGCCGTTTGCAATGGGCTTACGAGTAAGTTGTAACCAAAAGCCATCCATGGAAGCGATGTTGGACCCCATAATTTATGACCTGGCTTGTAAATAAGCGGACGACCTTCTCCCGATAAATCAATACCAGTAGGATTATCCATCCCCATTTTTTTGAGGTGGTTGATATATTGCATGGGGTTATTGCCATAATATTGAACCGCAAGTTTTGCCATCGCCACATTAGAACTTACTTCAAATGAATGTTGTACCGTAACATCATTGTAACCGTGGTCTTCACTATCGTAAACGGTTTGGCCAAATACTCTCCAACTTCCGCCGGTAATATTTACCATATTGTTAAGCCCAACTTTTTTATCTTCTAATAAAGCAAGCATGGTAGCTAACTTAAATGTAGAACCTGGCTCCGATGGAGAAATTGCGTAATTGTAATTTTCGTAATAATTGCCATCTTGTCCGCGACCTAAATTGGCAATGGCTTTTACTTTACCCGTTTTAACTTCTAATACAATAGCAGTACCGTGCTCTGCTTCATTTTTGATCATCATTTTTTGAAGCGCATTTTCAGCAACCTCCTGAATAAATACATCGATGGTACTTACTACATCTTTTCCGTTTTCTGGTTCAATCTCATAGGTATCAGCGTCTAATGGAACGCCTACGCCACCGGCAATGGTGCGCACGAGTTGTTTGCCATTAATGCCACGTAAAACGCTGTCGTAGCTATATTCTAGGCCTACTTTATTGTTATCACGCGCAAGACCAATGGTGCGGTATGCCAAGGATTTGTAAGGATTTAAACGGATTGATTTTTCTACTGCAATCATTCCACTTTTATAACGACCTAATTTAAAGAGCGGAAAGGTTTGAAGTTTTTGATAATCTCTAAATGAAATTTTCTTTTTGATTAAGAAGTAGCCTTCGTTGTTTTTGTAGGCCTGTGCAAACATAGACTTATAGTCATCTGCAGATTGATCTTTAAATAAATCTGCCATAAAGTAACTCAGTGAATCGATATGCTCTCTAAATAAATAACCATTGTTGACATGAAGCGGCTCTACTCTAAAATCCATGTAAATATCAAACTGAGGCACGCTAGTGCTTAACATTTGACCATCTTCGGAGTAAATGGTACCGCGCTCCGAATCAATATCTGCAATACGTTGGTGGAGGCTATCGCTCATGCTTCTCCAGTACTTGCCCTGCACTTGTTGGATATAAAAACCCTTACCAATAATGGCGGCAGCAACAAGCACTACAAAAATGAAGCTCAAATAAACTCTCCATAATATGTCTTTTTTAATATCCATGGTGGGTACTTATTATTTTGTGGTAGTTGGCGTTTTTTCTACTTGTAATCTTTGTGGTAATTCTTTGGCAACTTTTAACCCTAGTGGTTCGGTGGCTTTGATCACTTGGTTCTCCTCACTTTTAAACATCACTTCCCCTTTAATGGTCTTGTATTCGAACTGTAACTCTTTTAACTGTTTAGTAGTGGTATTAATTCTTCTAATTGCACGGTCGGCCATATGACCATTTGCGATATAAATCACGGCCAATAGCGATAGAAATAAAAAGAATGGAATATTGCTCGCAATCCACTGATAATTCAATAATCCTTTTAGCGGATTTTTATTGCTACCAGTATTATTTATTGGTTGTTCGCTCACGGCTTTCTTTTAAATTTTTTCTGCGATTCTTAATTTGGCGCTTCTACTTCTTGTGTTGTTTTTTAATTCTTCTTCGGTAGCAGTAATTGGCTTTTTTGTAATCACCGTAAACACGTCTTCTTTGCTATCAGGCAAAAAGGGGTGACTAGGTGTTTCTACAAAACTCCCTTGACGGAAAAAGTTTTTTACCATCCTGTCTTCTATCGAGTGAAAAGTGATGATAGCCACGCGGCCACCGGGGTTGAGCACGTCAGGGACCTGACTGAGCATTGATTCTAAAACCCCCATTTCGTTGTTCACTTCCATTCGCAAGGCCTGGAAAACTTGAGCCAAATACTTATTGGGATTTCCCTTTACCACAGGAGCAATCAGTGATTTAAATTGTTCGATAGTGGTTACCGATACATGTGCACGTGCAGACACAATATGGGCTGCGAGTGTTTTTGAATTGGTCACTTCACCGTACTGCTCAAATATTTTATGTAATTGTGCAGCGGTATAATTTCGAACAACATCCTGTGCTGATAAAGCTTGTCGTTGATCCATGCGCATATCTAGCGGGCCAGAAAAGCGAATAGAAAATCCACGATCTCCTTTATCGAATTGATGACTACTCACGCCTAAATCGGCTAAAATGCCATCAACCCCTGTTACTTTGTGTAAACGCAAAAAGCGTTGGAGGTTACTAAAGTTTTCTGGAATGA